>NZ_CAXSKY010000006.1:0-110983 GCF_964238065.1 Clostridium sp. AUH-JLR23 | reverse complement strand
AGCTACCATAATCAAATCATTTAACATTTTCAAACTTTTTCATCAAATGACTTGAATTTTATATAGTTAGCTCCTTTTTAGCTAAACATAATCGTTTTCGAACACATCACCTCCTTTTACATATCAAAAAAGACAGGTCATCATCCTGTCTTAAAACATCTTCCTTATTTTCCATCACCATAAAATATCATGAATCAATTAAAAAATTCCATCTAAAATGGAATCAGTATGTGCGCAATGAAACTGCATATAACGGTCACACAGGCAACAAAAACCAGGCCTTTTTGACGATAAGCGAAGTAAATACCCGCCAGTCCTCCAACCAAAGCACTGCCCATATGTCCAGTTGCATATAGAATGCTTGGAAATGTCAATGCCGATAAAACAGCATAAGGCACATAATATAGAAGCGAACGTATAAAACGTGAGTGGATTTCTTTTTTAAAAAACGTCAGTGGCAACATTCTTGGCAAATAGGTCATAACGGCCATCACAAAAACAGTCAGTAATAAATAGCTTGACATTAGACATTCTCCTCAATAGGGTAACGTAAAGCCCCATAGAAAGCTCCCAGTATTGTAGCCACAATCAATTGAAATCCACTAGATAATCCTTGAAACAAAGGCACTTCATACATGATTGTTGAAAGAATTGCTGCTATGACTACAACTTCTAATATAGCACGTGATTTGGCAGATGCTGGAACAATAATCGCTAAAAACATGCCATATAAAGCCAGCCCCATTGCATTTTGTAAAACAGGTGGCAAAATATTTGTCAGCGTTTCACCAACAAGTGTACCACTCGTCCATCCAATAATAGGTACCAAAATAAATCCTGCCATAAAAGAAAAAGATAATGTTCCATGTTCTAAAGATGCCAAACTAAATGTTTCATCAGTAATTCCAAAAGAAATCACCATTCTTTCCAGCGTTGACATCTTTTGATCAATCTTTTGACTTAAAGATAAAGACATTAAAAAATATCTTGCATTAATCATCAATAGTGTTAATGCAGTTTCCATATACGAAGCTTGAGCCAGCATCAAAGATACTCCTGCAAATTGCCCCGATGATGTTAAATTAGTCAATGAAATCAATGTTGCTAAACCAAATGGTAAACCACTTGAAGCAACAAAAACCCCAAAAGAAAAAGAAACTGGAAAATACCCCAAAGCAATCGGCAGAGATCTTCTACAGCCTCTTAAAAATTCCTCCATCAAATCCCCTCCATATATTCCTATGATACATGAATCAAAATTACTTATCAAACAAATTTTTTTCAATAAATTCGATAATGTCTTCTCTTGATGTTAATACCTGATAAAAAGATTTTCTTAAATCTAATCTTTGGATATCAACTGAACGAATATCACTCAATTGAATACGACAATGTGTTATATGTGTATCTGTTTTTATTTTAATATCCTTTTCAAATATAGGATTAGCAGGGGTTGAATCTTTTTTGATAGATGTACATGGAACAACAAGCATTTTATATCCCATATCTTTTAAAACATAGCACCAATGTCCATCCATAAGTTCTTTAGGGAAGCCTCGTCCAATATTGAAATATGCCAATTCATGAATATGTGGTCTTTTATGTACATGATAGAACGTCTGATTACAGTCGCCATCCTTAACCAAATGACAGTAAAAATACTCTAACTGACTGGTCTGATGTAATAATGCATAGCTATATTTTTCTACATCATAAACACCGGATTCTTCTAGTTTTTTTAATGATTTATTCATTTCCAGTAAATTATTACGTATACTCATAATAACCCTCCTATTATATATATACGCATATTTTTCTCATTTTTCTTTTTTTTAAACAAACTTTTTTTATTTCACATCAAATTTTTATATTTCATATATTATAATGGAAACATTTTTAAAATATGAAAACTATTCGATGATGTTTCATGTATAATAATATCTATTATTGATGAAGTTACAAAAGAAAAGCGCCAGGACTTTATACATATAAAGTTGACGAGGACCAGATTTATCGAAAGATTCGGCGGATGATCTGGAGGTATGATGCTACCTGAACAATGAGCAAAACTAATGAGTGATCATTAAACAAATATCATTAGGCATCACTTCATTCAATAATAAAAAATGAAATTGATGGAGGAAATTTTTTATGTGTGGAATTACTGCTTATTGTGGAAAAGGTGAAGCTTTGCCTTTTTTAATGCAAGGTTTATCTAAATTGGAGTATCGTGGTTATGACAGTGCAGGTGTCACAACACTTGAAAACAATCAGCTTATCACTGTCAAATGTAAAGGACGATTAGAAAATTTAGAAAACAAACTAAAAAATCAGCATCTAAGTGGACATGTGGGGATTGGACATACAAGATGGGCAACTCATGGTGTTCCTTCTAATCTTAATTCTCATCCTCATACCAATCAGGATGAAACAATTGCTTTAGTGCATAATGGGATTATTGAAAATTATCGTGAATTAAAAGA
Organism: Clostridium sp. AUH-JLR23; assembly: GCF_964238065.1. NCBI lineage: Bacteria > Bacillati > Bacillota > Clostridia > Eubacteriales > Clostridiaceae > Clostridium > Clostridium sp. AUH-JLR23. The sequence continues at coordinate 108,500 of NZ_CAXSKY010000006.1, read as the reverse complement.
TGAATTATTAAAAAAAGGATATCAGTTTCAATCTGATACAGATAGTGAAGTTGTTGTTCAACTTCTTGATAGTCTTTATGATGGCAATCTATTAGAAGCAACACAAAAAGTATTGGCTCAAATCAAAGGAAGCTATGCTTTGTGTATTCTTTCAACATTAGAACCAGAACACATCATTGTTGCAAAAAAGGACAGCCCTTTAATTATTGGGAAAACAAAAGATGGTTATGTTGGTGCTAGTGATATTCCAGCCTTATTAGAATATACAAAAGAAGTTTATTTTTTAGAAGATTATGAAATGGCTGTTTTATCAACTGATCATATTTCATTTTATGATCAACACGGACATCCGATTGAAAAACAAACAACAACTATTCCTTATGATTTAGAAGCAGCTAAAAAAGATGGTTATGATACTTTTATGTTGAAAGAAATTCATGAACAGCCTCATGTCATTGCTGAAACATTAAGAGGTCGTATCAATCACAATCACATTATTTTAGATGAATTAAAAGATATTGATTTTTCTCAGTTCAATAAAATCTATCTGGTTGCTTGTGGAACAGCTTATCATGCATCTATGTGTGGTGCTCATATTCTTAAAAAAGTATTAGACATTCCTGTTTTAAGCGAAGTTGCCAGTGAATTTCGTTATGATGATCCTTTTGTAGATGAAAAGACTTTAGCAATCTTTGTTTCTCAATCTGGAGAAACAGCTGATACCCTAGCCGCTTTACGTCTGGCAAAAGAAAAAAAGGCAACAACAATTGCTATTGCAAATGTATTAGGAAGTACAATTTCTCGTGATAGTGACTATGTTTTATATACATGTGCAGGTCCTGAGATTGCGGTAGCATCAACGAAGGCTTATACAACACAATTGGTTTTATTGATTCTGTTAGCTTATTATATTGCTCAACAACTTGGCAAGGACATCAACAAAGAAGTTATTCAACAATTAATGTCTATTCCTCAACATGTAGATACTATTTTAAAGGATGAAAATCTTTTTGCCCAGTATGCAAAAATGCTGGAAAATCAACATGATGCCTACTTTATTGGTAGAAATTTAGATTATGCCAGTGTCTTAGAAGGTGCTTTAAAATTAAAAGAAGTGTCATATGTCCATGCTGATGCTTATGTAGCCGGTGAATTAAAACATGGTCCTATTGCTTTAATAGAAAACGATTCTGTTGTTATTGCAGTAGCTACTCAACCACATATTGCACAAAAAACAATCAGCAATATTCAAGAAACAATGGCCAGAGGAGCACGTGTTATATTACTGACAACTCAAAATATGGAAGTGAAAAATGTTCAAAACGTATATGAACTTCCTGATATTGACCCTACTCTTCAGACAATATTGGTTGCTGTTCCTTTACAGCTTATTGCCTACTACACAGCATGCATTAAAGGTTGTGATGTTGATAAACCACGTAATCTTGCAAAATCTGTAACTGTCGAATAAAAAAACATCAGATTCAAATGAACCTTGTTATTTGGACATCCTCATAACAGAGGTTCATTTTTATGATTGATTTTGAAAAATAAATCTTTATTCTTCACAAGAAGTTATGAAATTGATATAATAATAATCGAGGTGATGAATCGTGGAAAAACGTGAACCAAAAGATTTAACAAATTATGATAAACGTTTTGAAGAAGATCCAAGCTCATTTAATGATTTTCAAGCTATGGATTATGTAAAAGAATTGAAAAATCAAGGTCGTACTGATGATGCAATTGAAGTAGGTAAGACTTTCTTGCAAGTTGGAGAAGGATTAAGTGGTTTTATTAATCATTATGGTTATGCACTTTATAATAAATACATTAATATTGATGACGATAAAATCAAAGAAAAAGAAGATTTATTTTTCTCTATTGTTGATGAAATCACAAACTTATGTAAACAAGAAAAATATTCTCCTTTAGAAGCGACAATCAATAAAGCTATGAAGTATGTCATGAATCAAAAACCTGTTCGTTATCAAAAATTATCTGAACTTTTAGATAAACTTGATGTTCAGACACTTAGCATTGAACCTTTTGTTAATAGTGCAGGTAAAGAATATGAATCAAAGAAAGAAAAATGGTATCGTTTAAAAGTTAGATGTTCTTATGAAATGGAAGATTATAAATCTTGTGTAGAATATGCAAACATGGCTTTTACACAACCTATTAAATGGCATTATAACAATTTAAATTGGGTTAAATACTATCGTGCATCTTCACTTGTACATTTAAAAAGATATGAAGAAGCTGAAAATGAATTCTTATCATTAGGAAACAAGATTCCAAACGTTGATTCATTCCAAGTGCTTTATGATTTATATATGAATACTGGTAAAGTGAAAGAAGCTTATACAAATCTTGTTTATAAATTCTTTAAAGCTGGATATAATCTTGATGAATTGGGATTATATGAAATGATTTTAGATATGGTGAAAACTGGTCAAAATCAGGAAGTAATTGATTTAGCAAATGCTTTTGTTTATCAGCTTAAAGCTGAAAATCAAAAAGATGTTTCTCAAAATTCAATTTCTGAACAATATCAAGATACGGATAGCAGCTCTTTATATGATCGCTTATATAATCAGTTAATGGAACATCTTGATGAATATATTGATCGTTTTGAAGGAAAAGTTGTTTATTACAATAAAGATAAAGAATTTGGTAGTATCGATCAAGATAATGATAGTGATGATCATTTATTCTTTAGACAATCTGATTATATTTATGATGAAATGGTTGAAAAATATGATGTTGTTGAATATAGCTTAATGAAAACATTTGATTTCAAAAAACAACAACCATCTTCAAAAGCCATTTTAATTAAAACTTTATATGAAGATATTCAATACTAAGCTATGCCCTGCATAGCTTTTTTTGTCACACAAAACTGTCTTTTTCATACTCTATAATGAGGTGAAAATGTGTTATCAATATTACAAGAAATGCCTGTTCTTATTTTTATCGGAGCTATTATTTTTAATTGGTTTTCTACCTTTTTAGGTGCTTCTTTGGTTTATTTCACAAATAAAGAAAATAAACATCTGGTCTCTATTGCTTTAGGAAGCAGTGCGGGTATTATGATTGCTGCTTCATTTTTTTCCTTAATTTTACCTGCAATGAACCTTTTAGAAAATATGAATAAATGGTATCTTATGATTATTCCATTTGGTTTTTTATGTGGTGTTGCATTTTTAGCTTTATGTGATCATTTCTTGCCACATAAACATATGATATCAGGTGAAATAGAAGGTGTTCAATCACGTTTTTCTAAGAATCAATTATTAATGCTTGCTATGACATTGCACAATATTCCTGAAGGCTTGGCTGTTGGCGTCGCTTTTGCCAGTGCGCATCAACAGTTTATTCCAGCATTGGTTCTTTCCATTGGAATAGGTATTCAGAATTTTCCTGAAGGGACTGCCATTGCACTCCCTATGCACCAATATGGAAAAAGTAAATTCATATCTATGATGTACGGACAATTTTCAGGGATTATTGAAATTCCTTCAGCCATCCTTGGATATATCTTTGCTTCTTTGATTCAAAATATTCTTCCATTTGCCTTAAGTTTTGCAGCTGGTGCTATGCTGTTTGTCTGTGTGGAAGATATGATCCCAGAAGCCTGTTGCCAACATCAGATTGATATAGGTGCTCTGTCTTGCATGATTGGCTTTGCAGTGATGATGATTTTAGATATGATGTTATCTTAATCACTCTATTTTTTACTATTTTAACAAATTTTATAAAAATAATTCGTTAAATACTTATTTTTATTTTATTTTTAAAAAAATGATTGACAAACAATTTTCATTTATTTATGATAAGTGATATATAAAACAAAAAGCAATGATGTGACGAAGTAAAAATTTCTGTGACATAAGAGATATGATGGCTGGTGCGAATCATACGAAAAGAAATTTTGAATACACCACGGAGCTATTACTTTGATAAGGGGTAATCGGGGACATAACGTTATTTATGTAAAGTTATTCAACTTATAAAGGTTATAATTGTGAGATTATAATAAATTGAGGTGGTACCGCGTTCACTCGCCCTCTTGGGACGGGTTTTTTTGTTTTATAATCTTAAAAATGAGGAGGAATAAAATATGATCAAAAAACTATCTGTATTATTATTGACAATGGGGTTGCTTTTAACAGGATGTGCCAGTGAAACAACTGGAACAAAAGAATTATCTGAAGTCAAGATTGGGGCTATACAGTTTGCACAACATCCTGCACTAGATAAAGCATATGAAGGATTTAAAGATACTTTAATCGAAGCTGGTGTCAAAGAAGAAAACATTGATTTTCAAAATGCCAGTGGTGATCCTTCCAACTGTCAGACAATTGCTGAAAAATTTGTCAATGATGGTGATGACTTGATTTATGCTATCGCAACTGATGCCTTACAGGCTGCTGCTAATAAAACAACTGATATTCCTATTGTAGGAGCTGCTGTTACTGATTTTGAAACAGCAGGTGTTGTCAAATCCAATGAAAAACCAGAAACAAATGTCACTGGAGCTAGTGATTTAAATCCAATCAAGGAACAATTAGAACTCTTAAAGACATTGATTCCTGATGCTAAGAAAATCGCAATTTTCTATTGTAGCGATGAAGCAAACTCCGTATATCAAGGAGAAATTGCTTTACAGGCTGCAAAAGATTTAGGACTAGAAGCCAGTGAAGTGACAGTATCTAATGATTCGAGTGCTATTCAACAGGTTGCACAATCTATGATTGGTCATTATGATGCTGTTTATATTCCAACTGACAATCTTCTTGCTTCTAATATGGCAACTGTTGCACAAGTAACAAATGAAAACAATCTGCCAGTGATCGTTGGTGAAGAAAGTATGTGTGAAAATGGTGGTCTTGCAACTTTGAGTTTAGATTACTATACTGTTGGTCAAAATGCTGGAAAACAGGCTTTAGCTATTCTTAATGGTGAAGCTCAAGTAGAAGAAACACCTATTACTTTTGTTGAAGGAAAAGACTGTCAATATTTTATTAATCAAAAAGTAGCTACTCAATTAGGTATTGATATTCCTACTGAACTGAATGCAACTATGATTGGAGAATAATTATGGCGATATTATTATCTTTACAGGGAGCCATTGGTCAAGGTATTTTATGGGGAATTATGGCTCTAGGTATTTATTTAACTTTTCGCATTTTAGATATTGCTGATTTATCAGTTGATGGCAGTTTTGCGACCGGAGGAGCCGTTTGTGCTGTTGCACTGGTCGCTGGTGTACATCCCTTAGTTGCCATCATTTTAGCAACACTGGCTGGTTTTTTAGCAGGATTTATAACAGGATTTTTGCATACCAAATGTCAAATGCCTGCCATTTTAGCTGGGATATTAACACAGCTTGCACTCTATTCTATTAATTTAAGAATCATGGGAAAAAGTAATATTCCATTATTACAGTCTTCGACGCTTTTTAAAGATTTAGCTAATGTCATTCCATTAACATCACAATGGACTACAATCTGTATCGGTCTTGTCTTTAGTTTCATTGTGGTGGCTGGTATTTACTGGTTTTTAGGAACCGAATTTGGTTCATGTTTAAGAGCAACTGGAAATAATGAAAATATGGTGAGAGCCAATGGTGTCAATACTGATACGATGAAACTTTTTGGTTTAATGTTAAGTAATGGACTTGTCGCTATGAGTGGTGCTTTGGTCACTCAACAACAAAGTGTAGCTGATGTCAAAATGGGAACAGGTGCCATTGTCATTGGTTTGGCTTCCATTGTCATTGGTGAAGTGATTTTTGGTAAAAAAGCTGGTTTTAAATTACGTTTAACATCTATTGTTGTGGGTTCTATTATCTATCGTATGATTGTAGCAATTGTTTTACAGATGGGATTAAATACAGATGATTTAAAGCTTTTAACGGCTTTGATTGTTGCCATTGCACTGACTGTTCCTGTCATTATTGATAAAAAGAAACGTTTAACAATGTATAAAAAATTAACAGGAAAGGAATTTGAAAATCATGCTTAAATTAGAAAAAGTTTCTAAATCTTTCCATGTTGGAACTCCAAATGAAAAATGTGTCATTAACAAACTAGATTTAGAACTCAAACAGGGAGATTTTGTGACTGTGATAGGTGGCAATGGTGCTGGGAAAAGTACCCTTTTAAACCTTATTGCTGGGGTTTATCCTATTGATTGTGGAATCATGACTTTAGATGGTCAAGATATATCTTTATCGCCTGAATATCAGCGTGCCAAATTCATTGGGCGTGTTTTTCAAGATCCTATGATGGGTACGGCTTCTGATATGCAAATTATTGAAAATCTGGCGATGGCTGCACGTCGTGGTCAAAAACGTAGTTTACACTGGGGTGTAACAAAAAAAGAAAAAGAAGAATACTATGAAATTGTTAAAGCATTAGGGTTAGGCTTAGAAGACCGTTTAACAACGAAAGTTGGCTTATTATCAGGTGGACAGCGTCAAGCCTTAACACTTTTAATGGCTACGCTCAATAAACCTAAGCTGTTATTACTGGATGAGCATACTGCGGCATTAGATCCTGCTACCAGTACAAAAGTTTTAACTCTGACAAAGCAGATCGTGACTGAGCAACATTTAACTGCCATGATGGTTACACATAATATGAAAGATGCCATAGATATTGGAAATCGTCTTATTATGATGTATGATGGTCGTATTATTTATGATGTTCAGGGTGAAGAGAAAAAACAATTAACTGTGAATGATTTGCTTAAGAAATTTGAAGAAGCCATTGGTGAAGAATTTGTCAATGATAGAATGTTATTAGGCTAGTTATCTAGCCTTTTTTTAATGACAAATAAACGTTCTTTTTCCACAACACAATAAAAAACCTCATGATAATCATGAATTCCAGCTTCTTTCAACTTTTTAATCAACCAATTTTCATCACGATTCATTAACTGCAAGATTTCATAATTAATTTGACCATCACTAATAATGGCTGCTGGTGCTTTCACTTCACTGTTTTTCGTTTCAATCACAGATAACTGACCATCTGTTTCTAACACTGCAAAGTCAACTTCTGATAAAGAGCCAATCCCCTGCTCTCTTAAATGATGACAAAGATCATCAACACTATATTTTAATGAAGCCATTTTCTTTTGATTCAGTTTTCCTTGAAAGACAATAAAGGTTGGATGTCCTTCTACCATTTTTTTAAAAAATGGACTCTTTAATGAAATCAGCGTAAATAGCTTATCCATAAAAACAATGACTAAAACTGCAAGTGCTGCCTGTAAAAAGTTAACATTTTCATTTCCAATTGAAATTGTCATCAATTCACTAATAATTAAAAATACAATTAAATCTGAAACACTGAGTTTACTCATTTCTTTTTTACCTAAAAAACGAATCATCAAGACAAGTAAAATATACGTTCCAAAACTTTCTATAAAGATTTCTATATATTTCATAAAAGAAAACTCCTTTGCATACAGTATATTAGGAGGAAACCATGAAACAAACACTACGTACTTATATTTATACATGTTTAATTTTTCTTATTCCTTTTATACTTATCTCTCTTATTCTTTCCCTTTTATCTTATTTCATGCAAATCAATCATTTATTTATTCAAATCATTCTGCAAGTATTCGCTTATATGACACTTATTATTGCAGCGTTATATTTGACATCACATTTACCTGATCATCGCATGAAACACTGTTTATTCTTTTCTCTCTTGTATTTTTTAATAAGCTTATGCCTTCATCTTGATGATATTCAATATGTTCATTTGATTTTCAAGTCATGCATATTTTTATTGATTGGCTTTTTTAAAGAAATCAAAACACGTACGATTGCATAAAAAAAGGAACTTATCTGAAATGAATCCAAATTCAATCATAAAGATTCACTTCAGGACAGTTCCTTTTTAAAATAATAATAAGCATGAAAAGAATACTGCTACTACTATTAATATGACATAAGGTATACGTACTAAACAAGCCAACGCTGTATTTTTCTTTAAATCATTAACCATAGAATCTTCTAATACTCCTACAAACAATGTTGCTGCAGCAATATTAAAGAAATTTAATGGTCCCAAATAAAGTTCCAGTGTACTCATAGGAAGAATAAAAGCATAGATGCCGTTGACAACAACAACAATGATTAAAAAGACAACCCACAATGTTAACACTGTTCGATTAAATTGACGACTTTCTTGCATATGATCACCACCTACTTCTTTGCCATAATTATTATATACTATTTTCATAAAAATAACAAACATACAAACGTTTCACTATAAAATTATTGGATTTTTTATTAAATTCCCCTATAATATAAGAAAGAAATATGAAAAATTGAAAGTGAGGGGTTGTCAATGATACATATTGTCTTATGCTGTGCAGCTGCCATGTCAACAAGCTTATTGGTAGAAAAAATGAAAAGAGAAGCGGATTACCAAGGAATTCGTGTTGATATAAGAGCTGTTGGAGTTCATGATGTTCATCAGGCTACAGATGCCAATATCATTTTATTAGCTCCACAAGTGAAATATATTAAAAAACAATTACAAAAAGCTTTACCAGATATACCAATTATGGATATTTCTATGCGTGATTATGGAACAATGAATGGTAAAAACGTATTCCAAAATGCTATGGCAATGATTGAACAAAATAAATCGGATGAGATGGGATAACCATCTTTTTTTATTGAAATAAAAAAAAGATGATGTCAGTACATCATCTAAGCCATATATTCAATCTTTAAAATTTTGACTTCATATGGTTCAGCCACCCCGACTGAAACAATTTCATTGACACCATGATCAAGAATAGCTTTTGCTAGAGGTGATTCATTTGAAATTTTACCATTTAATGGATCTGTTTCAAATGTCCCAACAATTGTAAAAGTTTCTTCTTGAGCATCTGCTTCAGATAAATCTAAAATTGTAACAGTAGCACCAGGTTTCGCAACTGTGCTATCTAATTGTGATTCATCAATAATTTGCACATGTAGTAACATTTGATCAATTTCTTTGATTCTCGCTTCAATATGTGCCTGTTTATCTCTAGCCGCATCATAATCAGCATTTTCTGACAAGTCACCTTGAGAACGTGCTAATTGCAACTCTTCAATAACTTTTGGTCTTTCAACATTAATTAATTGTTCTTTTTCCTGTTTTAATTTTTCAACCCCACTTTGGGTTAATAAAACTGCATCATGATCCATATCTATTCACCTCGCAGACTATACTATAACATAAATACCTTGAAAATACTAGCATTTCTCATGTAAATTTTCATTATTCATCGACAATACTTTTAATCTTTGTCATCAATAAATCAACAGCAACATGATTACTTCCACCCTCTGGAATGATAATATGTGCATATTTTTTAGATGGCTCTATAAACTGTTCATGCATTGGTCTAACAGTCTTTAAATACTGTTGACATACTGAGTCCAAACTTCTTCCTCTTTCTTCAATATCACGTCTTAAACGTCGAATAAAGCGAATATCACTATCAGTATCTACATAAACCAAAATATCACAAAGTTCCCTTACAGTCGGTTCAGCCAAAACAAAGATTCCTTCCAAAATAATAACATCGCGACCTTCAATCACTTCTGTGACTTGACTACGTGTATGTAAAGTATAATCATATGTTGGTTTTTCTATACGTTCTTTATTCTTCAACTTCTTTAAATGCATGACTAATAAATCTGTATCAAAAGCCAGTGGATGATCATAATTTGTTTTTACACGTTGTTCAAAAGTGAGATGACTCTGATCTTTATAATAGTCATCTTGTCTGATAATTTTGACTTTGTGATGTCCTTTAAAATAATCATAAAGCTGCTTTGCGATAGACGTCTTCCCCGATGCACTTCCTCCTGCTATTCCAATAATAACGGCTTGCTCTCTCATACATTTCTCACCTTTCTTCCCATATCATTGCTTAAAACCTGATAAGGTATTTCTACATAAAGAATTTCCATTGGATGATTAGCTACATCAATCTCTTCCATATCTTCATTATAAAGTTTTTTGACAGTAAAGCAAAGATTATCATGATGAGGTGAGAAAACTTCAATCTGATCACCGATTTTAAAATAGTTTCTCTGTTCAATCTTAGCCAGCTTTGTTTCTTTATCATAATCTACAATACGCATAACAAATTCCTGTGTTGGATGTTCATCACGCATATTAAACAACTGTTCATTGACAGTAGGATGTTCATAATAAAAACCATGACAGAAAGCACGATTGGCTGCTTTCAACAATTCTTTTTCAAAATAATCACTTTGTTGGAAATGATCAGGATCTTCACAATAGGTATCTATTAATTTACGATAAGTCGATACGACTGTCGCAATATAATGAACTGATTTCATTCTTCCTTCAATCTTAAATGAATCTACTCCCAGCTCAATAAGCTCTCCAATATGTGCAACAAGTGACATATCTTTGCTGGACATACTAAATGGCATATCATTTTCCTGATTAACCAATTCACCATCCTGATACAAGTCATAATACCAGCGACAAGACTGTGAACAACCGCCACGATTGGCATCACGTCGACTTAAATAATTAGAAAGCATACATCTTCCTGAATAATGGATACACATGGCTCCATGAATAAAATATTCGATATCCACATCAACTTTATCCATAATACGTTTTAAATCATCATACGTCACTTCACGCCCTAAGACAACACGATCCATTCCCATATTCTGATAAAAAGAAATCGCCTGACTATTTAAAGTCGAAAGCTGTGTAGACACATGAACTTCCAAACCAAGTTTCATATCTTTAGCTATTTTCATGATATATGGGTCTGCCACAATAATAGCTGTTACCCCTATCTCATCTAATTTTTTTAAATAATCTTTTAACCCCTCTAAATTATCCTGATGTAAAATAATATTACAAGTGACATGAATATGCGCTCCATACTTTTTCGCAAATTCTACACCTTCTTGAATATCTTCTAACGAAAAGTTTGAAGCCTGAGAACGTAACGAAAATTCTTTTCCACCTACAAATACAGCATCAGCCCCATACATAATAGCCACCTTTAATTTTTCTAAGTTTCCTGCTGGCGCAAGCAACTCTGGCTTTTTTATAATTTTTCTTTTTCCATTAATGATTTGACTGATTTTTCTCATGATCCATCTTCCTTACATCTTCTAATTTATAAACTGTCTGGTCAAATAAAAAGCCACGATCAATAGGTGTTTTTAACTGATAAAGAAGTTGCATATAAGCTTTGACATCTCTATCATAAGTCTGTTTTTCAAAGCTCTTTAAAGCATCACTATATAACGAAACAACTTCAATAGCCTCTTCATCACTCATCATCAAAGTTTCAATGTATAAATATTCAAAACTTTGAATTTGATTCAATAAATCTAACATATATAATCTTGTCTTTGAAAAAATATGTGTTCCTCTTTCATTTTCATAAATATGAAAAACATAATCTGAATTTCGTGGTTGAATAGTTAAACGTGTCTGACTCTTATGATCAAAAGCCAATCCTGATGCTTCCTGATAATTTGTCAATAAAGCACGTTTACTCGCTGCAATATATTCTACACCATGAACTTGTAGCATCAATGGCATGTGAACTTGCTGATGAATTGATAACTGCTCTTCTAATGGAATGACACGTGCCAGTTGAGCACTTGTCACACCTTGTTGCTTTAAGACATTTAATGTCATAGCATTGGTATTTAATGTTTCTGGGGCATACATCATATCAAAGTGATATCCCTTATTTTTCACAATCTGTAAAACACCAAAATCTTGGAATAAAATGCCATGTATTGCCATCTTTGATAAAGCATCTATATAAGCTTCAACTGCTTCAATTTCATGTTCATCATATAAAGCATTCACTGCCACATAAAATGAGCACTGTGGGTATTGTTTCACCATTTGAGATATATCATCTAATGAAAAATAAGAGGGAGCATAGAAAGAATATTGGCCACCTAATATAAAACAATCAATACCCATAGATACATAGTCATAAAGTCTTTCTTTATGATTGAGTGATATTATTAATTTCATTGTTCATCCTTTCTTCGAATTACACAGATTCCATCACCAACTGCATAATATTCAACATCATATGCATCATGTTGAAAAATCCAGTCCTTGAATCTTTTGATTTTTTTAACTAACTGTCGTGTATTACGATTTTTAATATGATCAATATCAAAAATCATACCATGAAAATCTAAATTATCAACAATAATGATTCCATTTTTTTTCACAAAAGGAACATATTTTTCAAAAAACTTCTGATACTGAGCCTTAGCAGCATCAATAAACAAACAATCATAAGGAGCGAATTGAAGTTTATCTGTTTGAAAAGTTAAAGCATCATCATGATGAATTGTAATTCTTTTTTCTAATCCATGTTCATGAATATGCCTTACAGCTTCTAAATAACGCTGTTCATCAAGTTCAATGGTTTCTACACATAAATGTTCAACATGTGTTGTCATCATCATCGCTGAATAACCAATAGCAGAACCTATTTCCAGACATGATGTTGCTTTTCTTTCTTGAAGTTGTTCAATCAAAAAGAGGATTCCCTCTTTTTGCATAACTGGTATATTTCTTTTTAATGCATCCTGTTCTAATTCTTCTAATGTCATCATATTAATACCATCTATTCTCCTCTACTATTTTCTGGTGCTCCTTATAAGTACGACTATAAATCACTGTACCATCTTCTTTTGCAAAGAAGTAATAGTAATCATGATGTTCATATTGAATACATGCTTCTATTGTGACTTTAGAGATTGTACTAATAGGTCCTACTGGTAATCCAGTATATTTATATGTATTATATCGAGAGTCAATTTGTGTATGTGAAACACTCACATCAACTCCAGTTCTTTGCCATGCATAATTCACTGTAATGTCACTTTGTAATAACATATCTTTATTTAAACGATTGATAAAAACACCTGCAATTTTAGGACGATCTTCATCAAATAATGATTCTCTTTCTACAATAGAAGCAAATGTTAAAAACTGATGTGGTGTCCAACCTAATTTTTCAATATCATCCTTATATTCAGATAAACGCTCATCCATCATATCTAATGCGAGTTTTGTCATACTTTTTAAATCAGGTTCCTGTTCTGTAATATAATAAGTTTCAGGATAGAGATAACCTTCCAATGGATATAAAATATCTTTATCTAAAATACTTTCATCTAGAAACCAGTATTCTTCAATTAATGACTGTAAATATTCCTGATCATCCCACTGCTTAATCACTTCATCAGCAGATATATTTAAAATTTCAGCAAAACTTTCAGCAACTTCTGGAATCGTTGTTCCTTCCTTAATTGTCAATTTAGACGACAATATATACTTAAAGTCTGGATTTTCAATAATAGAGAAAATCTCAGATAATGACATATTTTTATTGAGTACATATGTATTGGCCTGTAAACGATCATAGTGATTTAATTTGAGAAAAATCTGACCACATAATTTATTGTTCACAAGTCCAGCATCTTCTAAAGTATTAAGCATCTGTGAAGCTGTTGAACCTTGTTCAATGGTTACAATCACTTCTTCATCTTTTGATGAAGATGCAGAAATACCCCAATTATAGAAAACAATTATACCAATCATACAAGCAATAATGATGCCACCAACAATATAAATGATTTTTTTATTCTTCATAAAATATCCTCCATCATTTATTTATTATAGGTTATTTGACAGGATTTATCAACTTTCCTTCTTTTTTTATCATCATAGATAAAAAAAGAGCATAAAATGCTCTTATACACCTCTTCCTTCAATTAAGCAAACAGGCTCACTCACCATATAACTAAAATGTGTTTCAAAAAGAACACCTTTTGATTCACCACGTCTGACTTCAAACGATTCAATTGAACCACCTTTTTGAGAAGCCACAACAATATATTTATCAATCACAAGAATCATACTTACAGGTTTTTCATCTGTATCAGTGTTATCTACAGCTGTCAACATTCCTGTAGCCAGATCCACTTCAAAAGTTGTCACAGAGTCATGTCCACAGTTTGATACAAATAAGTAATCACCTTTTTCATTAATGAGAATATCACCAGCAGTATTTTGACCAATATATTCATCTGTTGGGTAAGTCTTGACTGTCTGAACAAAAGTAAATACGCCATCTTCATAACGATAAACATGAATTTCACTTGTTAATTCACTTAGAACATATGCAAATTGTCCATCTGGTGAAAAAATAATTTTCTTTGGTCCTGAACCAGGTTTCACTTTAAATGTTAATTCATCATTACGCTGAAGTCTTCCTTTTTCACCAATATCATAAAGAACAATTTCATCTGTTCCTAAATCACAAACAACTATCCATTTTTGATCAGGTGTAGCCTCAATAAAACAAGGATGGGCTTCATTTTGACGTTTCTCATCTACGCTACTTCCCTGATGTTTAATTGTTTGTACAACTTTGACAATTTTTTGTTTCAATATTGGAATCACAACAACTTCACTGTTGTAGTAATCCACAGCATAGGCACATGTACGATCTTCATTAACATAACTGTCTACATATGTCTTTCCATGATCTGTTGATTTACCAGCTAAACCAAATTGTAGATCCATTGAAGCATATTGCCATAAACCGCCATCAGTTGGTCTCCCTGTATTATTTTTATAACATACATAGATAAAACGTTCACGTTTAGAAATGGCTATTGGATTCGCTAATGATTTATAAAATTTCTTTTTTAAAATCTCACCATTATCAATATCTATATGAAAAACATAAATTCCTCTAGTTAAATCATTACCATAACTTCCTACAAAAATTGGCTTTACTTTTCGTTTCTTAAAAAACAATCCCATTTTTATCCTCCTTAATAAAGAAAGGTAACTTTCGTTACCTCCTGATACTAATCCATGTCTTGAGAGTTCTCATCTTCTTCATCTTCAGCCATAAAGCTATTGAAGACTTCTTCAATCATATCCCATTCATCAGGTGTTTCAATTGGATATAAATTCCCATCATCATCATAAATAGATGAATAGACTTGAGCATCCTCATCATTTGCATCATAATATAAAACATATTTTTTTCCTGTATCTTCACTATCAAAAGTAAAGAGTACATCAAATTCTAATTCATTACCGTCATCATCAATGACTTGTATTTTATTAACGTCCATGACTATCTCCTTTGACCATCTAAGTATCCTTGTAAAATTTGTACAGCTGCCATTTTATCAATAACTTTTTTTCTTTTTTTGCGTGAAACATCAGCAAAAATCAATTGATTCTGTGCCATAACAGTTGTTAATCTTTCATCAACCAAAACAACCTCGACATCCATCATCTTTTCCAGCCTCTGTTTAAAAGCCATTGAAATTTGTGCTCTTTCCCCTAAATCCCCATTCATATGTTTGGGTAGACCAAGCACAATTGTATGAATATGATGTTCTTCAACAATCTGTTGAATATGTTTGGCAGCATCCTTATAGTTATTTTCTTCAAAACGATAGGTTTCTACACCATGGGCAAGCATACCAAGAGCATCACTCATCGCAATGCCGCAAGTTCTCGAACCTAAATCTAATCCTAATATTTTTTCCACTATTTAGACTCCAAATAAAATTTAACAAGTTCTTCAATAATTTCATCACGATCAATCTGTTGAATAATTGAACGAGCCCCTTTATGACTTGAAATATATGCAGGATCATTAGAAATCAAGTATCCTGCAATTTGATGAACTGCATTATATCCTCTTTCATCTAAAGCATTAGCAACTGTCATTAAATGAGAATGGATAACTTCTCTTTTAATTTCTTCAGAATTAAATAGACGTGTTTGAGTAAAATCTTTTCCCATTTATACGACCTCCCATCTATATAATCTATATTACACTAAATCATTGCAAATTGCTAGTAAAACTTAGAATTGCGCTTTGATTTGTGAGATAGCTTCATCCATATGTGAGCGATCAGCACATCCTCCTTGAGCAAAGTCTGGTTTTCCACCACCACGACCAGCAGTCACCTGATTGATTGTCTTGATCATCTCTCCTGCTTTATATCCAGCTTGAACCATAGATTTTGTTAATCCTACAAAATAAGATATCTTACCTTCATATTCATTGACCATAATCACAAAACCATGCTGTAACTGATCACGAAGGTCAAAAGCCATTTGTTTAGCTAAAGCAACTTCTTTAGATTCTTGAACATATAAGAATTGTACACCATTTAAATCAACAATATTTTTAGATTGTTCCTTTGCAGATAAAGCATTGATCTGATCTAAATATTGATCTCTTTCTTTTTTGATTTCATTAGTTTCTTCAATGAAATGTGTGACTTTTTCAATAGTTTCATTCTTATTTTTAATCTTTAATAAGTCTTGAACTTGATTTAAAAGTGTTTCACTATTTTTAAATGCCTGATAAGCCTGTAATGATGTAACAGCTTCAATACGTCTTACACCAGAACCTACACTTTCTTCACTGACAATTTTAAAGATTCCAATTTCAATACTATTAGAAACATGACATCCACCACATAATTCCTTAGAATAATCACCAACACTGACAACACGCACTTCATCACCATATTTTTCATCAAATAAAGCCATAGCACCTGATTGCATTGCATCATCTTTACTCATTAACTGAATATCAACATTCAATCCATTGAAGATTTGTTCATTAACCTGATCTTCAACTTGTTGTAATTGTTCTAAAGTCATTTTTTGAGGATGAGTAAAGTCAAAACGTAATCTTTGATCATCTACATATGATCCAGCCTGTGAAACATGTTCTCCTAATACATTCTTTAAAGCTTTTTGTAAAAGATGTGTTGCTGTATGATTATGAGTAATAAATGCACGTTTTCTTGTATCAACATATAAAGTTAATACATCTCCAACACGAATTTCACCGTTTTTAACGTTAACTATGTGTAAATGTTGTTGATGAGGTGCTTTATGAACATCTTTAACTTCAATTTCTGTAGAATCATTAGACATGATTCCTGTATCAGCACATTGTCCACCCATTTCAGCATAGAAAGTTGTCTGATCTAAAATGATTTCACCTTGGCTATCAATCACATCACATTTCACACCCTCTTGGAATGTTGCAATGACTTTCGCCTGAATTGGTGTTGGATTATAAATGAATGTAGATGGGGCATCAAATGCCATTAAATCAGGCTTTTGTGATGACATAGATTCTAAATCACCACGGGCATTACGTGCACGTTCCTGTTGTGCTTTCATTTCTGCTTTGAAACCTTCTTCGTCCACTTCAAAACCAGACTCTTCAGCAATTTCCACAGTTAATTCTAATGGGAAACCATATGTATCATATAATTTAAAAGCATCTTGACCATTTAATAAATGATTTTGGCTTTTTTGTAACATCTGATTTAATAGTTTTTCTCCATTAGATAATGTCTTATGAAAAGCTTCTTCTTCTTTTTTAACTAAACCACTTACATATTCCACTTTAGCAGGTAGATAATCATAGAAATCTTTCATGATATCCGCAACCACACCAACAAGTTCATACATAAATGAATGATCAATACCAATCTTTTTACCATAACGTACTGCACGTCTTAAAATTCTTCTTAACACATAACCACGTCCAGCATTATCAAATAATGCACCATCGCTTAATGCAAAAGTCACAGTACGAATATGATCGGCAATCACACGATAAGCCATTTTATTTTCTTGATATGGAACCTTTGCAAGCTTTTCAGTCGCATGGATAATTGGTAAGAATAAATCAGTATCAAAGTTTGTTTCTCCCTCTTGAATAATGCTGACTAATCTTTCTAATCCCATTCCTGTATCAATATTTTTTTGTGGTAATTCTTTATATTCTTTACGATCAATAGCTGGATTGCAGTCATATTGTGAAAAGACAACATTCCATACTTCAATGTAACGATCATTTTCCATTTCATCAAAGAATAGTTTTTCTCCTAATCCTTCTGGATCATATTTTTCTCCACGATCATAGAAAATTTCTGAATCTGGTCCCCCTGGACCTTCTCCGATTTCCCAGAAATTATCATCTGTTTTTAAAATATGACTTGGATCAACATGACAAACTTCTGTCCAGATACGATAAGCTTCTTCATCATCAGTATAAACACTGATATAAAGTTTATCCTTATCAAAACCAATCCATTCAGGACTTGTTAAAAACTCCCATGCAAAAGGAATCGCTTCTGCCTTAAAGTAATCTCCAATTGAGAAGTTTCCTAACATTTCAAAGAAAGTATGGTGTCTTGCTGTTTTCCCAACATTTTCAATATCATTTGTACGAATTGATTTTTGTGCATTCGCAATACGATTACATGCTGGCTTTTCTGTTCCATCAAAATATTTTTTTAATGCTGCAACCCCTGCATTGATCCATAATAATGTTGGATCATTATGTGGGATTAATGATGCTCCAGGTTCAATCATATGTCCTTTTGATTTAAAAAAATCCAAAAACATTTGTCTGACCTGATTACCTGTTAATTGTTTCATGATTTTCCTCCTTTTAATAAAAAAAGTCATTCCTGAAAAGGAACGACTATCATCGCGGTACCATCCTCATTCATAATGAATACTCATTATGCTCTTTGATCGTTAACGCCGATTTACGTTGATGTTTGCATCACTCTTAGAAGGTAGCTTTCTTTACAAGTATCCAGGAATTTTCACCAGCCATTCCCTCTCTTCAAGATCACTTATAAATACTTTTCTTCTTCAACGATTTGACTTTGATATTATACTTAATTTTTAATGAAAAATCAATCATTTTTAAAAATAAGGTGAATCCTCGATTCACCTTATCTCAATTACATATCACGACGTCTTCTTATAACCATATATGCGATTGCTACAAGAGAAATTCCTGCACCTAATGCATAAATCATGATTGGAGAAGAATCCCCAGTCTTCACTTCTGTAGATTCTGTTGTCTTATCAGGTGTTGTTTCTGTTGGTTTATCAGGTTTTACATCCACAACAATATCTGGACCCTTAAAATCATCAGTTGGTTTATTATTATCATTATCACCAGGATTCACAGGATCTGTTGGATTAGTTGGATCTGTCGGATCAGTTGGGTCTGTTGGATCACTATCATCTAAAACCGTTACTTTTATAGTCTTTGTTGTTGTTTTAGTACCACGATTATCAACAGTACAATCAGTAATTGAATATGTCACTGTATATACACCAGCTTTATTAACATCAACATTACTTTCAACTTTTAAACGATCAATGATATTTCCCCAATCATTGACATTCCATTCTCTATCAGAAACTTCAACATAGTCATAAGGATCAAATTCATCTCCAACATGAATAGTCACATCTTCAGCTTTAATAACTGGAGCATCATTTTTATACCATACAGTTATTGTTACATCACCTTGCATAGTACCTACTTCATTTTCAATACCTTCAACTCTATCAATATGGTATCCCTTAAGTCCTAATTTAGAAGCTGATTGGCTTACGTCATAATCTTCACCTATTGTAAATTCATGAATACGTGCTTCTCTTAATTCTTCACCAGTATCTGCATCTTTATAGTTAATAGTTACTGTACCTGTACCAGTTTGTTCAGACCATACTAATGCAAATGGACTGAATCCAGAGCGATCAACTGTAAATTTAATACCATATTCAGTTTTGTCAATTTCCATTGGTTCAAGTTCACAATCCTTAATAGCCTGTTCAACGTCTTCCTGACCAGTAATACCATATTCACGATGTAAATCTTTGTAGTGAACTAATTTAAAGTCTGTATCTTTATTAGTTCCTTCAGGATATGGTAAATACACTGTTGTTCCATTACTTGCAGAAACCCAAGCATTTCCATTATAAGCATCAACTAAATCTAAGTAATGGAAATCAAAATGAACTAATGTACCTAATTCATCTTCCATTTCTAAGAATTCTTTTGCTTTATTTTCCATCAATTCTTGACGATTATCGCCTTCTTCTGTCAATAGAGAATCATCTAATAATTGAATACCAGCAGCTTCAACTTGACGATTTTCATCATTATTTGTATAGAATTTTGGATTTGTACCATTTGCAATAGCTGCTGCATGTTCTACTTCTGAAGTTATTTCATTTTCCTGTACCAATGGATGAGTAGTTGTCCCTGAAATTGCTCCTCTTTTATCAGAAGTATGACGTACAATTAAAGAACCACCTTCATCACTAAGATTTACTATATTACCATTAACAAGTACATCTTCGTCTTTAAGATCATTCTTCCAAGAAAGTGTAGCAGTGTATTCTCCTGCTTTTCTATCATGTGTAACTACTTTACCATCTTCATCAGTATATGTAACTTCAAGATTATCCATCAACTGATCAATTAATCGTCCATTGTCAGTAGACATTTCTTGTCCTTTGATTGTCAAAGATTTAAGTTCACCACTATAATTAACATCAACAGAATTAATTATTGTGAAATCAGGGAATCCACCATTATCATATGCTTCATCACCTTGTCCACCACCAGTATAAACAGTAATATCATCTGGATTTAAAGTGTATTCATTATTATTGAAAAGCATGACTGCATAGGCTTGATTTGCTGTAAGATTCTTAAGAGTAATAGGAATCTGATCAACATTTTCAACTTCTTCAATTGTCACATCAGCATTTTCTTGAGGAGTACCATCATCATTGACAGGCATATATACTACATATAATCCTGTTTTCTTTGGTGTTGATGTTGGATCAAGTTCAAAAGAAAATTCCGTTGTTGATGGTTGAACCCAAAGAACATTAGATCCTACTTGAGACCATCCAACATATCGTTCATTAACTTCCGCTGCAAGTGCATTTTGCGCTTCTG
Source organism: Clostridium sp. AUH-JLR23 (assembly GCF_964238065.1). NCBI lineage: Bacteria > Bacillati > Bacillota > Clostridia > Eubacteriales > Clostridiaceae > Clostridium > Clostridium sp. AUH-JLR23. Next base: position 87,590 of record NZ_CAXSKY010000006.1, on the reverse strand, counting down.
ATGTAGCACGTCCTAAATTGACATCTGCATATCCTTCTGGAAGAATCACAGTTCCGGCACTTACACTAATTCCTCGTTTTTCACCAAGAACATTCGAACTGATATGCGTATATTCATAGCCTGCTTCTCCATCTCGTTCTGCTACTGCGTAACCACCTGATGCAGAGATTTGAGAACTACCTGAACCATTTCCAGTGATTGTTCCGCCATTCAATTCAACAAGTGATTTACCTTCAACCGTATAAGAAATACCATAGCTACCATTATCGGCAATGGTTCCACCATTCATAATAAATGTAACGCTTCTCCAGTCAGTTTTACCACTCACTTGTACACCATAACTTGAATTACGTGCAATTTCTCCACCATTCATAACAACTAATGAACTGTTATTTACACGGATTCCTAAACCAGTATTGTCAACAATATGAGCCGTTGATTCAATCATACATTCTGGTCGTCCACCACCTTGGTTTGCCATATAAATCATACCTTTAGATGCTTTATTATTTCGAATCGTACCACGAATGACATAATGTGAACCATTATTTGAATAGATCAATCCACCGGCATTAGTTGTTTGACAATTTTCAATAACACCATTTTCACCCAATTCAATTAAACCATACCAAGAACGATATAACCAAGATTCACCAGAATTACAATCAGAGATAATACCATCTAATAAAATTTTATGTGTATAACGTTCATCATTAGTTAAATCATCAAAATGTACAACTGGGATACCATCAACCTTTGAAATATGTGATCCTTTATCTGCAGTAAAATTACAATATTGTGACCAAATGGCACTATTGTTACCAGCAAATTCACCTGTAACATTATTGATTTTACTTGTACTTGTTAATGTGGCTTCACCACCAGAACGCAAATGAACAGCAATACCATTTTGTCCGTGCCATGCAGCATCAGTTCCAGCAATATTTTGAATCGTTCCACCGATATTAGCTATACCACTATCAACAAAGACAGCTCGACCATTCATGGTTGCATCATTAATTCCACCAATGATACCACCCTTCATATTAAGTGTACCACCTTGTAACCATATAGCTCCACCAGGCCCAAAACTTCCAGTTTTACCTTTTTCTCGAGTGATAGTTGTGTCATCTATAATCTGACTACCTTCTTCCATAACTAGCACACCACTAGCTAAACGTACAGCAGACATACCACCATAGTTTTTAAGTACTGCACCATTACCTAATGTAATAGTTCCAACACCATTATAAGTTGCTATGATACCATCTTGAACGATGTCTGTATTTTGAACTTCTTTACTACCAACTGTAGTATGTCCATCACCTTCTGAATCTGCTTGAATAAAATAACTACCTTCTTTTTTACCAGCATCATCAAGAACAATATTCGTTAATGTTAATGATGCTGTACCTGTTCCATCTGTACTATCTACTTCTATTAATGCAGGATTATATGTAGAACGTGCTGCATCTTGAATCTGACCAAAATCATCTCCACGTGTTAAAGTATATGGTCCCCCATTACCACTTGTAATCGTAAGATCTTTACCATAATAACGTGCACTACTGTACATAGTTAAATCAGACATAACATAAATAGTTCCACCATCTTTAGCCACATCTACAGCCTTTGCTAAAGTTGCGACCGGAGATTCTTGTGTCCCAGCACCTGTTTCATCATTTCCATTTTTTGAAACATAAACAACATCTAAAGAATCTTTATCGGCAGCTTTAGAAGTAACATCTGCTTTTTGAGTAGGTGTTGTTTTTTCAACTGTTGGCTGTTGTTGAGTTGTTGTTTCCGGAGCTGTTGGTTGTTGCTGAACTGTTGTTTCTGAGGCAGATGCTTCTTGATCATCTACTTCTGATTCAACAATTTCAGTAACTTCAACAGTCACTTTTTCTTCTTTGACTTCCTGTGTTTCACTATCAGTATATGAAATAGTGAAAACATAAGTATTATTTCGATCAACACTATATGTATATTGTGTTAAATCTTCAACCGTTATAGATTCATCAGGATAAACAACTTGATTGACAACAATATCTTCATCAACATTGAGTTGAATCTGAACATTTGATGAATCTTCATTTGCTATTTTTTCTACACTATAAAAGCTTTCTCCCACTTCAGCATAAACTTTATTTGGAAGTGCTTGTGTAGAATAACCAAATATCATAAATAATACTAATATAAAGCATAGTAATTTCTTTTGCATAATAGCTTTTCAACTCCTTTTACTCAAAATAAAATTTCAATAAATGGATCTATTATTTTTTCATATACTTATTTGATAGAAAGAAGATTGACTTAGTCCATATATTCTTTCAATATCATCATAGATATCATAAACATAAAGTACAGATAGATACATTCGTATCAAGAAAGTTTGACAAGGATCATAAAAACTTTTTTAAAATACGATCATCCATTTATTGTTTGACAAATAAGATACAATTGATTTATAACCAATATTTATCACCCCAACAAATATATCTAACATTGACTATATTCTTCATTCATTCGCTTTTAGAAAGAAGCACTATTGATCAACTTCATCCATAATAGGATAAAGAATATGTAAAAACTCCAATGCACTTCTAAACATTTTTGTTTTATTCTTTTGAATCCAGGTAATTTCCCCTTGCCAAGAATAATTTTGTCTATACATGATTTTAACCAAAAAATTATTTTTCGTATTTTCCAAATTCATAAAAGATGTTTTCAAGTTTTCTTCCATGATTTGAGAATCTATAGTTTTATATTCTAATTGATTCATCATCTTTCGATGTCTTATATTAAATGTTCTATATTTGACATTACACTTTGGCACATGACAATCTTGCATAATTTGATCCATTGTCAAAATTAATTCTGTCAAACCATGAAATCCAACACTATTCTTTAAATAAGGGCAATAAAGATAACCTATGATATTTTCATTTTCACAAGGTGATAGTGATATTGTAAAATAGATATATCGTTCCTTATAACTCATAGACAAATTCACACCCCCTTCTCACTAAAGAACGAAAAAGTAGACAAAAAGTTCGCAAGAAAAAGACTGTTTTTCCCACGGATTCTTCCTTGTTTTTATTATAAATAAAAAGAATGAAAAAGCCTACTTTTTTAATCAAATGTTTAAAAAACACTGCACCGTGTGACCAACAATGTGACCAAATCATAAAAAAAATGGAATATAAGTTCTATATTTCAAACATTAACAAGAAAAATATCACTTCAATCAATCAGATTAAACATAATAAAAAGAAAGGTTCATTGAGTTTTTACCTTTCTTTATTATTGATGAAATAATCTGTTAATATATTTTCTTCTTATATTCAATATCCACTATACCATTATAAACATAAGTTTTTATCAATGATAATCTTGTTTCCTGATCAAAATCTTCAAATAAGCGTGTTCCTTTTCCAATTAATGTTGGAATCATAGAAATATGATATTCATCAATCATATTAGCCTGAATTAAAGGTGTAATCAATTGTTGACCACCACAAATCCAAATATCTTTTCCAGAATCCTGTTTTTTTGAACTAATGAACAAATATCTTCAGATGTGACAATGACATGATCTGATGATAACTGAGTCAAAGATGATAAAACATAAATCTTTAATCCTTGACGAATCCAATATTGATTGACTTTCTTTTCTATCATACGACAAGCTGTTTCACTCATAATGACACTATCAACATGTTTTAATAAACGATGATAACTTTCTGTTTTTTCATCTGTAGGATTATCACCATGTAACCAATCTATACGTCCATGTTGATCTGTGATATATCCATCTCAACTCATTGCGATATACAAAATGACTTTTCTCACTATCATCCCTACTTTCTTTTTATTTTTTATGGTGATATGGGTAAATCCATTGAATAGTTTGAATCAGATAAGGTTCACATAGTAAGACAATAAATGTTGTCGTCATATTATAAAATGTATGCATATTGGCTATTTGATGGAGGGGTGATAATGGTGTCCATCCTGCAATCCAATCGGCGAGAGGAATCATTTGTGAAATAATTAAAAAACTGATAGCTCCTACAACATTAAAAAGAAAATGAAACAATGCTAGACGTTTCCCATTACGCGATCCTTTTAAAGAAGCAAGAAAACCTGTTATACATGTTCCTAAATCAAAACCTAGAATCAGATAAACAGCCTGATGAAAAGAAATCAACTGTTTAGAAGCGAGAATTTGTAAAATACCAATAGACGCTGATGAACTTTGAATTAAAGCTGTAAACAACATACCGATACAAACACCCCATATTGGATTTTGAATATGCATTAAAGCACTCACAAATGTGGATGAGTGTTGTAGGGGCAACATGGATTGAGCCATCATTTCAAGTCCCATAAATAATAGTCCTAAAGCCATCATCACTTGTCCACATAAATGCTTAATGCCATGACTTATCAGATATAAACATACGCCTACAAAGGCTAACAATGGCGCAAACATGCCAATATCTAAAGCAATCATCTGTCCTGTTATGGTTGTCCCAATATTAGCTCCCATCATAACCCAGATAGTTCTTTTTAATGACATAATATGGGCATTTAAAAAACCAATGAGAATAACACTCATAGCAGATGAACTTTGAATCAGGCATGTCAACAAAGTCCCTACACCAATAGCTTTCCACTTATGATTGGTCAGTTTTAATAAAAAGATTTCTAATCTTTCTCCCAGTCCTTCTGTTAATCCTTCTGATAACAGTTCCATGCCAAACAGAAATAATGCCAATCCTCCTAACAGTCCTAAATAATGAGAAATCGTCATGGCTTCACACCCCTTTATTATCATATATGATAACAAAGAAAAAATTTGTAAAATCTTTATCGGTTTTCATGCTGCATAATTCTCTTAATATCATCACCAATACGTAAATTCTTGAAAAGTTCCCCAATAAAAACGACATATGACAATAATAGTGGCGAAAAAATCATACCAATCAGACCAAAAAGATCTCCAAAGAAAGTCAATGCTATTAAAAGAAGAATAGGATGTAAATGAATGCCTTTAGAAAATAAATAAGGTTGTAAATAAGAAGATTCTAAATATTGTAAAACCATAATCACAATAAGAGATGCATAACCAAGATGCTGGTCAATAAAGAATTCATAAATAACAACTGGTATGCCACCAATATAAGGTCCTACATAAGGAATGAGATTTGTAAGTGATAAAAATAATGCAATCCAAACTGCAAAATTCTGATTTATAAAAAAGAAAGGAATAAAGCACATCAAAAAGAAGAAGAAAAAATCTAAAATCATTGATTTCATAAACTGATATGTTGTGAGTTTTAATTTTTTTAATGTCTGCATACATATACCTTGTTTTTCAAAAGGAAGATAGACAATGGCTTTTTCAATTAAATGAAGATTATCATAAGATAAATAAAATGAAATGCCTAATGCTATAAAAATATTTCCAACCCAGTAAATGACTGTCTGTGTCCAACCATTAAACATATCTATAAAATAATCAATGACCTGATATTCTTCTAAAAAACGAATAAAAGTAGAAAAAATAGGATTGACCATAATCTGACTATCACAGATACGATGATAAAAAATAAGACACTGATCTAATAAATAAGGGATTAAAAAATAACAGCTTAAAATAAAAAACAATGAAAAAGATAAATATAAGTGTGTTACAACAACTTTTCTAGAAAGGCGATCACTGGTAAAATAATCAATCAGGGGATCAATAAGAAAATGAAAAAACAATGCAATAATAACAGGAAAAATCAATTGAAAAATATAAATTAATAATGATCCTATACGAAATAAAGTATAAACATAATAAAGTAAAATAGCACAAATACAAAAAATGATGAGAGAACGTGCGATATTGTTTCTTTTCATTTCAACCTCCACGACAAGAAAAGGACTACAATGAGTCCTTTTGTACTTCTTAAAGTTGTTCCTTAATCGCTTTTTTGGCTTTATGAACAGTATGTTCGATGTTATCGGCACATGGCATATCACTCATCATAATCATTGCCGCAGCAACAATTCCTGCCGAGAAAAAAGCAACAGCTAATTTTGACATGATTATTCACTCCTTTAAAAGTACAATCTTAGTATGTCCTGATTATTCAAAATCATACAAAGAAATTTCCGGAGTTTCGTTCATTCTTGAAATCAATGTCGTTTTCCTTCGATCATCTTGTTCTCGACCAATTCCATATTGAAAAGCCTGATGATTTCCTAAAAACCATAAAGATTGTTTTGCTCGTGTTAATCCTGTATAAATCAGATTCTTTTTCAACATAATATAATAGTCTTTTAAAACAGGCATAATGACAATTTTAAATTCATTTCCCTGTGATTTATGTACACTCATGCAATAAGCATGTGTCAATGTATAAAATTCCTGTGGCGTATATTCAACAATAGTTCCATCAAAATCAACAATCATCATATCTGATAAATATTCAAAATTATCTTTATAACAGATTTCTACCAATGTTCCTATATCGCCATTAAAAACATTATCTTCAATACGATTTTTTAACTGTAAAATCTTATCGCCTTCTCTAAATAAACGTTTACCCACACGCAGTTCATTTTTAAATCCATCTTGAGGATTAAATAATTCCTGTAGACAATCATTTAAAGCATCAATACCAGCAACACCATTATACATTGGTGCTAAAACTTGTATATCATGCACATCATAGCCATCTTCTAATGCTTTTGTGACTAATACACGTACATACTTGACAACATCATAGGCGGCACATGTTTGAAAATGAATATCCTGATACTTTGAAAATAAAGTTTCATCATATTGATTATTGCGAATACTATGGGCTAATTGAACAATACCACTCTCTTTGGATTGACGATATATATGATGTAAAGCAATGGTTGGGATACGCTGACAACTGATGAGATCATTTAAAACACGACCAGGTGCCACAGATGGCAATTGCTGATCATCTCCAATCAAAAGAATCTGACTGACTTTTTGACAAGCTAACAAAAGATGTGAAAACAATAAAGAATCGACCATTGAAAACTCATCAATGATCAATAAATCCACATCTAATGGATTTTTCTCATTAATCGCAAAAGTATTTGTATGTAAATCCCATTTCAATAAACGATGAATGGTACAAGCTTCCACTCCTGTCACTTCAGTCAAACGTTTAGCTGCTCTACCAGTTGGTGCAACAACAGCTAATTTTTGATCAGGATTTAAACGCTGATAGATTTTAATCATAGCATTGACAATCGTTGTTTTTCCAGTTCCTGGTCCTCCGGTAATAATCATAGCTGACTGTTTTAAAAAGAGTGTCATCGCTTCTTTTTGAAAATGATCATATTGAATAGATAACTCTGTTTCTAAATCTGCAATAATGGTATCAATTTCCTGCTGATCATATTCATACAAAGGCGCATGAAGCCATTTTTGAAAGATTTTTGATATTTGTATTTCACTTTGATATAAATCATAAGGATAATAGCGTTCATCTTCCTGAATAATTTTACGTTGTTCAAGAACATCCTGCAAAGCTGTTTCAAAACTTTCATCATCAATTTGAGGAATATAGCGATGAAATCTTTTCACGATAGCCTCAAAGTTATGATATGTACTTCCATCTTGAAAACAGGCTTCTTTTAAAGCATAAACAATAGCTGCCTGAATACGATGATGATCATGTTGATCAACACCTATTTTCAATGCCAGATCATCTGCCGTTTTAAAACCAATTCCATCAATATCATCAATTAACTGATAAGGATTATTCTGTAAGATATCCAATGTTTTTTCCTGATAGACAGCTTGAATTAAAGCCAGATGACGTGTCGAAATACCATGTCCCATGAAAAACATCAAAACTTCCTGATCGAAATCCTGGGAATTTAACACACTCGCAATCGTTTCACGTTTGGTTTCATTCATACCACGAACACGATCTAAAACATGCTTATCTTCTTTAATCTTACTTAATGCATCTTGACCTAAAGCTTCCACAATAGCACTGGCTTGTTTTTCACCAATTCCTTTAAATAAAGGACTAGATAAATAGCGAATGATTTCACTTTCCTCATTCGCTAAAACAATCTCATAAGATTGAATCTGAAATTGTTTCCCATATTTAGGATGAATGACATAATCACCCTGAAAATGATATTTATCCTGTAGATTTACATAACTCATATAACCCGTTGCTAGAATTGGTTTATCTTCCTGTTCACTATCAATCAGACAGACAATAAACTTTGTATCCTCACTATAAAACCTAATACGTTTAATAATTCCCGTATATTCTAACATTATAAGTATGTAATCTCCTTATCATCTTTATACACTTTATCAATCGTTCCTCCACCAAGACAAACATCACCCTGATAAAAGACTGCTGCCTGACCAGGCGTTACAGCTTTGACAGGTTGTTTGAATGTCACATAAAGTGTTGTTTCATCAACAAAATGAATCGAAACTTCATTATCTTTTTGACGATATCTAAATTTGGCTGTGCAATCATATTCTCCCGATGGTTTTTGACTACCGATCCAATTGACATCCGTAATCAAAGCACCTTCGCTCATTAACCATTGATTCTGATCTCCTTGGCACACATATAAAATATTATCATCATACTTTTTACCCACAACAAACCAGGCATCACCTGGACCACCAATACCTAAACCCTTACGTTGTCCAATTGTATAATACATAATGCCCTGATGTTCACCGACAACTTGACCAGTTTCAATATCTACCATCTTTCCAGCTTTGGCTGGAATATAATTTTTCAAGAACTCTCTAAAATCTCTTTCTCCAATAAAACAGATTCCTGTACTGTCTTTTTTATGAGCCACTGGCAAGTTTAAATCTTCTGCCAATTGTCTGACTTCTGGTTTGGTCATATTTCCAATCGGAAATAATGAAGACTGTAGTTGAGATTGATTTAACTGACATAAAAAATATGTCTGATCTTTATTAGAATCAATGCCTCTTAACATGATAGAATCTTGTCCATCATGATGTTCCACACGTGCATAATGTCCTGTCGCAATATAATCGGCCTCAATAGATTTGGCATAATCTAAAAAAGCTTTAAATTTAATATGTTTATTGCATAAAATATCAGGATTAGGCGTTCTCCCTTTGGCATACTCTTCTAAAAAATATGTAAAAACATGATCCCAATATTCCTTAATAAAATCAACACGTCTTAATTCTATTCCTAAATGCTCAGCGACCTTTTTTGCATCATTATAATCTTTTTCCTGTGGACAGATATCATCGTCATTTGTCGGATTTCCTAAAATATCATTATTTAATGATGAATCCCAGTTACGCATAAAAACGCCAATAACTTCATAACCTTGTTGCTTTAAAACATAAGCTGCAACTGCACTATCTACACCACCACTTAAACCTAATACAACTCTTTGTTTCATAGACGCCTCCTTCTTGCATATTCTATCATTTTCTTCAACAATTATAAAGTAAAAATAATGGAATACTCATATAAAAATAAAACTGATAAAGAGCACCTCACTCTTTATCAGTTGTCATATTATTTTAATTTTGACATTGGAAGCATGGCTGCACCAATAGCACCACAATCTTCTAATTCTCTTTCTAAAATAGGAATATGTCCTCTCATACCAACATGAATTTTCGCATTGAATTGTTCAACAAGTTGATCATAGAAGTATTTTTTAGATTTCATAACCCCTCCACCTAATACAAAACAATGTGGATCAACAGTATGAGCAATATCTGCTAACATAGTAGCAAGTTCACTGACACATTCATCAACGATACCTTTTGCTTTGATATCACCTTCATCAGCTAATCTGAAAACATCTCCAGCATGATTGACACGATCTTCACCTAAGATTTCTTTTCCTTTACGTGTAATAGCTGTACCACTAGCTTCACCTTCTACAGCTCCAGGGTTTAAACCACCGAATTTATATCCGTTGTTTTTCACAATAATATTTCCAACTTCTCCAGCATGTCCTCTTCCACCAGAAACAAGTTGACCATTCACAACAAAAGCCCCACCAATTCCAGTTGAAATTGTCACATAATAACATGTTGGTTTCCCTTTACCAGCACCTAATAAAGCTTCTGCTAATCCAGCAACATTAGCATCATTATCAATAAATACAGGTAAGTTAAAACGACTTGAAAGTTTTTCACAAATAGGATAATTTTCAAATCCAGGTAAATTTGTTGCCATAATCATGACACCACGTTCAGTATCTACAGGTCCAGGAACACCAATTCCAATCCCCTGAACATTATTGATACCACCACAAATTGAATAATCTAAACTTTCAATTTGTCTTATAATTTTTGAACAAACATAATCTGGTCCATTTTCTCTTTCTGTTGCATCTTTGACTTCACTATATGATTGTCCATTTTCATCAACCAAAAGAGTACGTACGTTTGTTCCACCTAAATCAATCCCAATATAATATTTCATCTTAGTTCTCCTTCCTTGATTTATATTTATTATACAATAAAATCAACTGTTTTCATAGATTCTTTTCATGAAACAATGCATTTTTCAAAACTTCTAAGTTTTGTGGTAATGGACATGTTATGACATAATCCTGTAAGTATTTTAAAGAACCTATCGGTTTAACAAAACAGATGGAATAGGCATGTAAAAATTGATTTTGAAAATGATAAGTCTTTTTCAAATAACGATTCAATTCAAAATCTCCATATTTACTATCTCCAATCACTGGATGTCCAACACTTGATAAATGCAGACGAATCTGATGGGTTCTTCCTGTAATGATTTTAACTTTCAATAAAGAATATTTTTGATTAGATTTAATGTTTTCAACAAGCGTATGCATCTTTAAAGCCCCTTCAGTTGAAGGTGATACCATTCTTGCAAGTGAGCGATCGCTATCTTTTTTCATATATCCAATCAACTCACCACTAGGCATATAACCTTTACAGATTGTCAGATATGTCTTGTCAATGCAATGACGTTTTTTCATCATCTCATTTAAATCCTGCAAAGCACGCATCGTTTTTCCAAAAATCACAATGCCACTGGTATTGCGATCGAGACGATGGACTGGTCCAGGAGTAAATCCTAATGTCTGTTGAGGATCATATTCTCCTTTTTGATGTAAATAAGTTAAAACCTGATTTGATAATGTATTGACATCTTCATGAATATCTTCATGAACCAGCAAGCCAGCTGGTTTATTGACAATCAATACATTGTCATCTTCATATAAAACATCAAAAGTAATTGGTAAATCAAAGATACTTTGAGGTTTTGTGAGCTCTAAAAAGCGATCTTCATATAAAAATAATTCTACCTGATCCCCTTTTTTTAAAATATAGTTTTCTTTCACCCTGACACCATTAACTTTCACATCTTTTTTTCTTAACATTTTATAAATCAGCTGTGGCGGTGCCTGACATAATAATTTCTTTAAATATTTATCTATTCTTTGGTTTTCATAATTTTCATCTATCATTAAAGTTTTCATTTCATCACCATTTTCATTCTATCAAAATTTCTTAAAAAAATACACAATTTTATTTGAAAGCCTTTACATCTCTTAAAACTCTGTTATAATTATTTATGTTAAGTGGTTGTCACTTAAACATACCCCCCCTATTATCACCCTAACGTGTAAATAATAGAGATAGAAGAAAGTATGCTCCCCCGCATACTTTCTTTTTCTATTTTATGTTATAATATGGAGGAGGTGAAAAATCATGGAAAAAGAGATTCAAAGAACACTTATTTATGATGGTAAAATTATGCAAGTCACAAGAGAAGAAGTCGAATTAGAAAATGGTGAACATGCCTATCGTGAAGTTGTTTATCATCATGGTGGTGTTTGTATCTTAGCTGTTAAAGATCATCAAATCATTCTTGTGAAACAATTTAGATATCCTAATCGTATTCAAACTATTGAAGTGCCTGCTGGAAAGTTAGAAAAAGATGAAGATCCACAAGATTGTGCCTTTCGTGAATTAGAAGAAGAAACAAACAATCGTGCTCGTGATATGAAATTTATTATGAAGGTTTTACCTTCTCCAGGCTATACAAGCGAATGGCTTTATCTTTATGAAGCGATTGATTTTGAAGAAGTCAATGATGCTTTAGCTGGTGATGATGATGAGTTTATTGATATTATCAAGCTGGATATTGATGAAGCTTATCAAAAAGTATTAGACGGTGAAATCGTTGATGCAAAAACAGTCATTGCGATTATGTATGCCTATCAAAAAGATCATCAATGATAAAGTGGTAAAGCCACTTTTTTCTTTTATAAACAAAAAAACTATTCCTTGATGGAATAGTTATCATTTTATATTGGCGGTCTGGACGGGGCTCGAACCCGCGACCTCCGCCGTGACAGGGCGGCATTCTAACCAACTGAACTACCAGACCAATATAACAACTGCCAAGGGTTTACATAAATGGCGGAGACAGAGGGATTTGAACCCTCGCGCCAGTTTCCCGACCTACACCCTTAGCAGGGGCGCCTCTTCAGCCTCTTGAGTATGTCTCCTTCAGTTGCCTAACTATAATAACATACCTTTTTAAAGATTTCAATACTAAAATGAAAAAACTTTATACAAAAAAAGAGTTAGCGAACTAACTCTATTTATTAAAGAATTGTGGTAAATAATCTTTATGTGCTTCTAATAATTCATCAATCACAATATTAGCAATTTCATCACTTGGACATAATGGATTCATATTTAAAGCTGTCACTGCTAAATCACGATCACCTTTGATGGCTGCTTCAATAACTAAACGTTCAAATGTTTTCATCATATGAACATATCCACTAATTGGTAATCTTAAATCTCCTGTTGCGATAGGTTGTGGACCATCTGCAGTAATACGACAAGCCACTTCTACTGCACTATCCATTGGTAAATCAGCAATAGCGCCATTGTTTCTGACATCTACATATTGAATATCACCTTTATTTGTATAGATAGAAGCAATTAAATTACATGCTGCATCAGAATATTTAGCACCTCCACGCATTGCTAATTGTTCTGGTTTTTCCTGAAGTTCTTCATGACTATATAATTCAAATAATTCTTCTTCAGTCTTGCTGACAACTTCTCCACGAACTGTTCCTGTTTTCAATTGTTCTAATTCTTCTTCTAATTGTTCTTTTGTATAGAAATAGTAATTATGATATGGACAAGGAATGGCTTTTAATCCTTTGATAAATGATGGAGAGTATGGTAAAGATACGAAGTTTTTCATTTGAATTGTATCTTCAGGTTTCAAATATGCATATTTATGCAATAATTCATCAAAACGTGAAACCCCATCAACAAAAACATCAGTTGCAAAAATAAAGTGGTTAACCCCTTGAACTTCCATTGTCACTTGACTTTCATCAACATTTAACATTTTTGCAAAACCAGCAACCATATTCACTGGAACATTACAAAGTCCAATGGCTTTTTTAAAGTTTGTATAGCGTAAAATAGCTTCAGTCACCATTCCAGCTGGATTTGTAAAGTTGATTAACCATGCATTTGGACATAACTCTTCAATATCTTTAACAATATCTAAAATCACAGGAATTGTACGGAAAGCTTTGAACATTCCTCCAGCTCCATTTGTTTCTTGTCCAATTAAACCATGGCTTAATGGAATTCTTTCATCTAACACACGCGCTGGTAAACGTCCAATACGCATTTGTGTTGTGACAAAGTCTGCATCTTTCAAAGCTTCACGACGATCATAACTTAAAATGACTTTCATTGGTAAGCCTGCTTTTTTAACCATACGCTTTGCCAACGCGCCTACTGTTTCTAATTTTTCACGTCCTGCTTCAATATCTACTAACCATAATTCTCTTACTGGTAAATGATCATATCTTTTAATAAATCCTTCTACTAATTCTGGAGTATAACTGCTTCCTCCACCAATTGTTACAATTTTAACACCATCTTTATTCATTTTGAGCACCTCTTTCTTCTTGATGATTTCATTATAAAATAATTATTTAAAAAAGCAATGCAATGAATTGTTAACTATACCGGTATAATTTAGAATGTGATATACTCTCTTTAAGGAGTTGATCAATATGACCAAATATGAACGTTTAGCTCAATCATTAGAACAAGATATCATGCAACAGATTTATAAACAGGGAGAACGTCTGCCTTCGATTGGAACTATGGCTAAAAAACAAGGATGTAGTAAAGAAACAGTGATCAAAGCTTATCAATTATTAATTCATCAACATTTGATTTATGCCAAAGCACAAAGTGGCTATTATGTACTTGGTTCCCCTATCTTACCAATATCCAATACAAAAGAATTTTCACTAGAAACAGGGAATCCTGCAATCAAAGCAACATCTTTAGAAGATGCCAAACATTGCTTATCTTTAGCTATTGAAGAATATAGGGAATCTTCATTGAACCTGTCTTTACAAGGTGTTCAATCTTTACGCCAGACTTTAGCCGACTTCTTTTTTGACATGGGCATTTATACTCAAGAAAGTTCTATCTATCTGATTCAAGGTGTCACACAAATGTTATCTTTTTTATCGGCTATTGATTTTCCTAATCAGCATACATATATTCTGATTGAAGAGCCAACATATAGTTATTATGTTCAATTTTTAAAATCTCAATCATTGCCTGTTTTGACAATTGCCCGTGATGAAAATGGTATTGATTTAACTCAATTACAATATCTCTTTCAACATTATGACATTAAATTCTTTTATACCATTCCACGTAATCACAACCCCTTTAGGAACAACTTATTCTACCTCTATGCGTCAAAAAATTGCGCAACTGGCTTTAAAGTATAACGTCTATATTATTGAAGATGATTACTTTGGACATTGTTCATCAACATCACATTATTTACCACTCTATTATTATATGGAAGGACAAAACTGTATTTATCTAACAAGCTTTTCAAAAACAATTCCTTATTTACGTATTGGTGCTGCGATTATTCATAAAGACTTTAAAAACACATTTGAAAAATTGAGTCATCAATCCTACTATTATTCTTATCAATTACCATCATTAATTTCTCAAGCCACTTTAGAATCCTACATTAAAAGCTCACTTTATAAAAAACAAACTCAGCAACTACAAAATCATTTAAAAAAAGATTATCAGATTATCAAAAAAGTCACTCAAAACTGGGATTCACAACTGATTCAAGTGATTTCCAGCTATTCTGGTTACTATTTAACCATTCAATGTCTTGTTGATATCAATCTTGATTTATTTCAAACCAGACTCCAACAAAAACATATCAAAATTGCCCGTAATGAAAGATGTTTTTATGATCCTTCCCATTTTCATCCTTCGATTCGTTTAAGTCTGGCAAGAATTGATAGTCATGATTTAAAAGAAGCTTTACAAATCTTTTATCAAGTTTTTTTAGACATGTTATAAAAATTTCTTTTTCTTAAATAAAACAATCAATCCAATCACAACAATACAGCTTAATACAATCACAGCTGGATAACCATATATACTTTTTAATTCAGGCATATTTTCAAAATTCATCCCATACCATCCTGCAATTAAAGTCAATGGCATAAAGATCGTTGTGACAACAGTAAAAAATTGCATTGTTTTATTCAGTTTATAGTCTTCTCTAGACTGATGAGCACTATGAGCCTGATTCAAGATTTCTCTTAACATTTCTACATTTTTTGATAAACGCTCAATACGACGTGTAAAGATTTCAAAATATCTTGAATCATCATCTTCAAAAATATGATGATGATTCATTTCTAAATCTTCACCTATCGTCATGAAGTTTTCATAATAATTTTGTAATAACAGCAATTCTTTATTTAACTGTCTTAACTGATTTGTAAAATGCATGGAATCTTCTTCTTGTGTTTCTAGTTCCTCAATTTCATTTTGAAGTTCTTCAAGATACTGATAATCAGCAGCGAGAAGATCACTTAAAAAATAATAAACAAGTCTTGTAATAGAAGCTTCTTTTTGTAAAACATAATCACTGGATGATTGAAAAACCTGATTGATGTGATGATCTTCATCATCAATCACAACAACCAAAAATATATTTTTAAAGATAAATAACGCCAATGAATCTTTCTTTACAAAAATATCTCTTGCATTAATCAAATGAACCAAACCAAAATAATAATGATATGCTGGAATAATCATATTTTGATGAAATAATGAAGGATCTTCTAAACGTTGAATAGCAGCTTCATCAATGCCAAACTCCTGATAACAGGACTTGAGTTCTTCTAAATCCATCATCGCAATATAACGATGTTCCTCTTGAATATCATGAATATTAACAATTTCTTTTTGATGATCAACCTGATAAATCATAACTTTCCTCCTAACAAAAAAGAAATAGAGTTTCCCCCCCTATTTCTTTGTATCAATTAAATCTAATAAATCTTGTACTGTTGTAATTTTCAACAATTCATCATCTTGAAACTCAACACCAATTTCTTCTTCTAATTCAAAGACTAAATCAACCAAATCCAATGAATCAATACCTAAATCTTTAAAAGAAGATTCTTTTGTTAATTCCTGACCTTTTAATTTAGATGATAATCTCTCTTTTATTTTATCAAAATAATCCATTCCTTATTCACCTCATTTTCATTATAATCATATCTTTTAGAAAACACAATCTCTTTTCTTACATAAAAGCTTCTTTATGATTCAAAACATAATTCAAACTCAACATTTCTAAATCTTCTTTTAACTGCAAAAATTCCTGATCCAATAAATCAAACAACCATGAAACTTCACTATAATCCAAGTTTTTCAATTCTTCTATTCTTAATTGTTGATTCTCGGGTACAATTCCTTCATGAAAAATACCATTGCCTCTATCCAAAATCAAAGCAGTACGTTTGGCATTCATTTCTAGTAATGCTTCCACTGTTTCATTAGCATAATTTCCTGATGGCTCTTTGTAATAGGTTTCTATACCACCACTACCCATCATCAAAACAAAAGTCTGACAGAGATAGAAAACTCTTTCGATTCCATTCAATTCATTTAATAAATCCCCGTTTTCACACTTTTGAGAAATCACATTATATAAATCTATGACAATTTGACTATCATCTTCTCTAGATACAATCTCACTGGCCTGTAAAGTCAAATCATCTAATACATCTTCTACTGTTGGCATATTCACACCTCCTATCTCTATTTTATACTTTTTGAGTGAAAAAGTATATAATATCCCTTTATCTTTCCTATAAACATAAGCTATAATAAATGCATGGAAAAAGAAATCTTAAAAATATTAAAACAACACCAAAATGAATATATTTCTGGACAAGATATTTGTGAAAGTTTAAATGTGTCACGTATGACAATATCAACATGTATAAAAAAATTAAAAGAGAAAGGATATCATATTTTATCATCGACAAAAAAAGGATATTGTTTAACTGACGATAATGATGTGATCTTGATTGATCATATCAAAGCACGGCTTCCTGATTTTTTTAAGAACATTGAGTATTTTGATGATATTGATTCAACCAATGATTATTTAAAAAGATCACCTCATCAACAGGGAGATATTGTCATTGCCCAATCACAGACAAAAGGAAAAGGAAGAAATGGAAAAAGCTTTCATTCCCCTCAACAAAAAGGGATTTATTTATCTTTTGTCTTAAAACCAGATCTAACCATTTATGATTCTTTAAAAATCACTGCATGCCTAGCTGTATCGCTAGTCAAAACGATTGAAAAAAATTATCCTGTTTATCCTCAAATCAAATGGGTTAATGATATTATGATTCAGGATTTAAAGGTTGCAGGAATTTTATGTGAAGCGAGTCTTGAAATGAATACAGCTCGTATTGAAAATATGATTGTCGGTATTGGTATCAATGTTCATTCTTATACAATGCCTGATGAACTACAAAATATTGCAGGCTGTATTGAAGACTTTTGTACAACAAAAGTTTCTCGTGAACAGCTCATTATAGATTTTTTTCATATTTTCTATCAAGATTATCAAAACTTACAGACATCTTCATTTCTTGATTTTTATCGTCAGCATTCTTATATTTTACATCAAAATATTACCGTCTATGAAAATAATCAGACCTATACAGCTTATGTTTTAGATATTCATGATGATGCATCATTAAAGATTCAAACTGAAAAAGGCATCAGTCAGCTTTGTTCTGGAGAAGTTTCTATACGAAAAAAAACATCGTCGTAACGATGTTTTTTTATGGCTTTAAATAAGTTTCAATATGTTCCTGATTCAAATCTTCTCCAATGACAATCACAATATCCTGTCCATCAGATATAGGTTGTAAAGAGATATGATCTTGAGTGGCATTCAATTCCATCCATTGTTGATTTTCAGATATAAATCCTTTGATACGAAAAACATGTCCACATGACAAATCATGAAAAATAGAATCAATAGCTTTCTTGAATTCTGTCTGATTCAAACGATTATTCATAAAATATAATGATGTATATGCTTTTTGATAATCAATCTCATGTTTCATATAATCACTCAACACATAACTTTTATTCATAAAACTTTGGAAATCTTCGTCCGTCCATTGCATCCAATGTGTATCAAAATCCGTTTCTTGAAGCACTCTTTGACATTGTACATCATAAAGAGATTGTTGAATGAAATGAATTGTCTGCTTCACTTCTTCCAAACTGGCTTCCTGATAATGACTCAATAAAATACATCCTGCATGAGCAACTTGAGAAGCTAATAAAAAACGTGAAGTCTTTGATAAATGCTGTTCAATTTGAGCATTGACAACAGCAAAAACATTTCCTATTTCATACCAGTTTTCTAAAGGTTCTTCATGTAAGACATCAAAGAATTCATCAACATCATATATACCAGATGGTTCAACCAAAAGATAATCATATTTTAACATGCCCATTGAAATGAGTTTAGTCTTGAAACGTCTTTGATGCGTTTGGCGATCACAACCACCCGCAATCATTTCTAAATCACATTGTGTACCTAATGATTCCTGTAAAAGCATCATATCCACATTGACAGCGCCAAAGTCATTTTCAATGATACCCACTTTATATCCCTGCTTCACCAGATAACTGGCATAATGTTTAATAAATGTAGTCTTTCCTGAACCTAAAAAACCAGTAATTAAATCTACCTTTGTCAAATTACCATCTCCCTTCATTTATGGAATTATCTTTTATAAACATGTTCAAATGAGTGTCATAAAAAGAAGCTCATTAATTATTGATTCTATCTGTATTTAATCAGTTTAATGAATATCTCCATCAAAAATCATAATACCACTTTTCATGAATCTATTGAATTATAATCATACTTAAACATTGATAAGTTGAATAACTTGTCTATAACATCATATAGACTTGTGATTATATGGCGTATTTTAACATATTTTTTAATATTCTACTACTTTCATGATCATGAAAAAAGAGGGAATGGACATGTTCCCTCTATACGTTTATTCATTTGTTCCCATACTCATCGTTTCAGGCAATGTACTTCCACCATCAATAACAAACTGTGAACCAGTGATATAACTTGACTCATCACTACCTAAAAATGCAAATAATTCTCCAACTTCTATTGGTTTGGCAAGTCTTCCCATTGGAACGCCTTTGGCAATATCAGCAATTGCACTTTCTGGATCATCTGGATTTGATTCTACTGCCATCTTTTCAACCATTGGTGTTCTGGCATAACCAAGTTGTGAACAGTTCACACGAATATGACGGCTGGCATATTCAACCGCTAGACATTTTGTTAAACCAACCAAAGCAGCTTTTGTCATAGCATAAGCTGCTTCTCCTGCATCAGCCACAATATCTCCAGTCACGGAAGAAGCAATCACAATACTTCCTTTCCCTTGTTTTAACATATAAGGAATGACTGCCTGACAAGTATTCCATACACCTTTGATATTGACATCAATATGAAAATCTCTCATTTCATCACTCATTTGTTCAAATGGTGCTAAGCGACAAACTCCAGCATTACAGCAGGCAATATTCACTTCTCCAAATGTATCCACTGTCGTTTGAACTGCTTCTTTCATTTGATTTTTATCAGCAACATTACCCACATAAGTGATGATATCACCATGATATTGATCACGTAGCTTTTGAGCTGTCTGTTCAACATCTTTTGATAAATCAACCATACAGATTTTAGCTCCATATTTCACATAGGCTTCTGCAATACCTTCACCCAATCCAGCAGCAGCTCCTGTAATGATTGCAACTTTTCCATCTCATTTTCCCATAAATTCATGTCTCCTTTATTATTATCTATATCTTTATTGTAATCCTTTTGAACATAACACTCAAACATTTCATGTCTGATTTATATTTTCTATATCCAGTCGCTTCATATATTGAAGCGGAACCTTTTTCACGAGCCAGATATAATTAGCTGAAAGATAAAAAATAATGCCATCCTGATACATTTGTTTCGCATCAATTTGATAGATAACAGGTTCTCCATGTCTTTTTCCTACTTTTATAGCTGTTTCAACATCAGTCGATAAATGAACATAAAGTCGCGATTTAGAAATCAAACCTTGCTGTTGAATAGAAGATACATACTTTTTAGCTGTTCCATGATATAAAATATCAGGTGGCACTGCATGTTTGAATTCAATATCAATAGGTATAGAATGACCCTGATTAGCGCGAATCAAAGTATGATCTTCATTAAAAGCATATCTTTGTTTTGAATCAGTGCGAACAATCTCTTCTAATATCTCTCGTTGAAATTGTGGATATCTTTTTTGAATACCTTTGATTAATTCATCTACATGTGCCCAGCCATGTTCATCTAAGGTTATCCCTGCCTGTTCAGGATGATGACGTAACAGTAATGCCATGTAACGACTTATAGGTGTCAATTTCATATTTACTTAAACCCTCCTGACTTTCTTTTTGAAATGCTGTTCATAAATATAGCGATATCTTGCTACATCTTTTTCAACATAACAGAATTTATTGATGATATCGTTTAAATTGAATTTTGATTTCAAATTTATTATACAAGAAAATCATATTTCTTAATAATATTTTCTATGAAGCATTAATAAATAATGATATGAATAAAGTCATTTGATGAATGTATTTGAAAATTAATTTGAAATATGATAAAGTTTAGACATTCTTGATTAAAATCAGGAGAAGGGAGAAAAAATGGAAAAATTATTTAAATTGAAAGAAAATGGAACGACTGTTTCAACAGAAGTGATGGCTGGAATTACAACATTCTTTGCGATGGCTTATATTATTGCAGTCAATCCAAATACATTATCACAAGCTGGAATGGAATGGGGAGCTGTCTTCTTAGCTACAATTATTTCTGCAGTGGTTGGAACTTTAATTATGGGACTTGTAGCAAATGTTCCTTATGCTCAAGCACCTGGAATGGGATTGAATGCATTTTTCGTTTATACAGTATGTTTTCAATTACAATTCACATGGCAACAAGCCTTATCAATGGTTTTTATTTGTGGTTTGATTAATATTTTTATTACTGTTACAAAGATCAGAAAAATCATTATTAAGGCTATTCCACAATCTTTACAAAATGCTATTGGTGGTGGAATTGGTGTCTTTATTGCTTATTTAGGTTTCTTAAATGTTGGTTTTATCACATTTGATAGTGGTGTTCCTGCCATTGCCACATTAAATCAACCTGTTTTATGGATTTTCTTAATCGGATTGGTTTTAGCAGTTATTTTAACATTAAAAAATGTGAAAGGTGGTATTTTAATTGCGATTATTGTCACAACTATCTTAGGTATTCCTTTTGGTGTGACAACAACAACAGATACTGTTAGCTTTAGTGAAGCATTAAGTGCTTTACCTTCAACATTTGGTGTTATTTTTACTTCTGAAGGTTTACCTTCATTATTTAGCGATATGTCTCGTTTACCTTTAGTTTTAATTACTATTTTTGCATTTAGTATGTCAGATACTTTTGATACAATTGGTACATTTATTGGAACGGGTAGACGTAGTGGTATTTTCTCTGAAGAAGATGAAAAAGCATTAGAAACAAGTAGTGGATTCAGTTCTAAAATGGATAAAGCATTGTTTGCAGATGCAACTGCAACATCTATTGGTGCTATTTTTGGAACTTCAAATACAACAACTTATGTAGAAAGTGCTGCAGGTATTGGAGCTGGTGGTCGTACAGGGTTAACATCTGTTGTCACAGCCATCTGCTTTGCTTTAAGTGCCTTTTTAGCAACTTTTGTCAGTGCCATTCCTTCAGCTGCAACAGCACCAGCATTAATTATTGTTGGGTGTATGATGGTTTCATCATTTGCTGAAATTGACTGGTCAAATTTAG
Source organism: Clostridium sp. AUH-JLR23 (assembly GCF_964238065.1). Lineage (NCBI taxonomy): Bacteria > Bacillati > Bacillota > Clostridia > Eubacteriales > Clostridiaceae > Clostridium > Clostridium sp. AUH-JLR23. The sequence goes on along the minus strand of NZ_CAXSKY010000006.1, from coordinate 65,205 downwards.
AAGATGCGATTCCAGCTTTCTTTGCAGGTATCTTTATGGCTCTTTGTTATAGTATTTCTTATGGTATTGCCAGTGCCTTTATTTTCTATTGTTTAATTAAAATCTTTAAGAAACAAGCCAAAGATATTCACCCTATTATTGCTGGTGTTGCATTATTATTTATCTTAAACTTTGTCTTACTTGCGATTATTTAATACAAAAAATTCAGGAGTTGACTCATCAGAGCAACTCCTTTTTCATAGAAATATTTAGCTATTATATTTGAGACGAATATATTGAACAAGTTCTTCGTATTGATGTTTTAATAAAAACGGATTATCTAATAGTTGTTCTATAAGTTCTTTGGCTTCTAATTGAGAATGATTTTTGATAATCATGTCTACCTGTGCTTTATATTCATTGAGATCCTTAATAATATAATAAGAATGTGATAATCTTATTTTTTTCATGACCTCTTTGATAACACAGATATCTTCTAATGAATCCATAATCTTTTTCAAATCATCATATTGAATACATTCATAAATACCCATATCATATATATCAACAGTATCGTTTTCATCATCATGATAAAATTCTCTTGTCTGATCGTTTTCGACATAATATATTTTATTATTAATTTGTTTAACAACACTTTCAACATAGGCATTATATTTTTTCAAGGCATTTTGTATATCTTTTTGTGAAGCCTCCTGATTGATAAGCTTTTGATAAATGGAATAAGGAATTTCATGATATGTGATATGAGCATGAAGATAGTCATTATACCTTTTTTGTAGAGCATCAGGCTTTGATGTAAAAGAAAGTTTATAAAAATAATCATCGAGCTTTGGTAAGTGAGGCTCAACATCATCAATATTGCTGTAACCCATCCATAAAAGAACATTTGTTATTTTGGGGGTAAAAATTGCATCATGATGTTTTAACAAACTTTTGTGATCAGCCAAGAAAAAGTCTTGAAAAATGCTAGATACAATACTTTTTAATGCAAAACCTTGCTTATCATAGACAAATGTGATAGGACTCTTTTTTTGCATGAAATGCAACTCTAAATGATAAGAAAAATTCTGATTCAGAAACTGACAATATGCATCAATAATTTCTTTAACAAGCTTATGAGCCATATTTCTTATTTTATAAAGTTCATCATTTTTCATGACTTGTCTTAAATCACGTAAAGTATGAATATTTGCTCTTTTCAGGCAATTGTAACTACGGACACTTAATCCTAGTTCTTCAATAGGTGTATGAAGCAATTCATAAGGTATATTTTCATCAGATGACTGATAAACATAGCCTTTTGCTTTTAATAGAGTATATAATAATGAATCCGGATGTAACTGTTCTTTTAAAACAAGTTCTTTGATTTCATCTTCTATGATCTTTTTAAAATCCATGCAATGATGAATGTCATGAAATTGAGAAAAGTTTTTATAATTTCCATAATCACGTGATGATGGATAGAATTGTAAAAATCGTAATGGATCCATATCTAAATATTGAGCCATTTGACAATAGTCGTGACATTCTTCTTGACCAATGCCGTAATAATACTGGTTATCAATAGATGAGCAAGACACAGCTTCTTTTTGTTGAGAAGTCAAATGAATATCTTCATGATTATATATGCTGACATAGGCATCATATCCATCCATAGCTACTATTTCATAACTGTGATTTAATAATTCTTTAATATAATATCTCATAGTCTTCCTCCTACATAGCAAATAATTCTTTTAAATCTTCTGTTGATAATGAAGAAATATTTCCATCACTGTTTTCTACAAACATGTCTGCGAGCTCTTTTTTCTTAGCCTGTAAAATTTGAATTTTTTCTTCAATACTCTCTTTCATAATCAATTGATGAACCATAACATTATGATATTGTCCAATGCGATAAGCTCGGTCAGTCGCCTGATTTTGAGCAGAAATGTTCCACCATGGATCATAGTGGATAACAGCCTGTGCCTGTGTCAGATTAAGTCCTGTTCCTCCTGCTTTTAAAGAAATCAAAAAGACATCAGCCTCACCCTCTTGAAAACGCTGTACAAGTTCTCGCCTTGTTTCCTTAGAAGTTCCACCAGTTAAGATAAAATAACGAATGCCATTTAATTTTAGTTCTTCTTCCATCAAATCGAAGACTTTTGTAAAAGATGAAAATAATAAGACTTGTTGATGGTTGGCTTTATAATTACAAATCAAATCCATACAAGCTTTCATCTTAGATGAACTTTGATAAATATTATCATATATCATTCTGGGTTCACAGCAGATTTGTCTTAGTTTTGTCAACATTGATAAAATCACAATCTTATCAACTTTTTCCATTTGAAATATTTCTTGAAGCTGAGTATTAATTTGAGCAAGATTGGCAAAATACAATTCACTTTCCTGTTGTGTAAAAGGAATCAATTGTGTTTTTTCTATCTTATCAGGCAATTCTAATAAGACATCTTTTTTGTTTCTTCTTAAAATAAATGGTGAAACTATTTTTTGAAGTTGTTGAATTTTCTTTTGGTCTTGGTTTTTAGCAATATCTGTTTCAAATTTCTTTTGAAAATAATGGTAATTATATAAATACTGTGGCATTAAAAAATCAAAGACTGACCATAATTCAGCTAGTGAATTTTCTATAGGTGTTCCTGACAGTGCTAATTTATGCAGAGCATGGAGTTGTTTAACAGATGTTGCATTTTTAGTTTTCTGGTTTTTGATATATTGAGATTCATCAAGAATCACGTATTCAAACTCAATAGCATCATATAGTTCTATATCACGACGTATATAATCATAAGAAGTGACATAAAGATGTTTGTCATGAATATTATGTATCATCATTTCTCTTGTTTTCGCATCCGATACAATGCATGTCACTGGTAAAGTTTGAGAAAACTTATGAACTTCATCTTCCCAATTATAAATTAACGAAGAAGGACACACAACTAAGCTTGGTTTATCTGTTTCCAATTGATCCAATAAAGCAATGACTTGTAACGTTTTACCAAGTCCCATATCATCAGCCAATACTCCATTAAATCCCAATTCATAAAGTGTTCGTAACCATTGATAGCCTTCTTTTTGATAATCTCTCAATAGTTGATTATAATAGGATGTTAAAGGATAGACATATTGTATATGTTGATGGAATTGTTGAATGAGTTTTTGAAAGGATTCATCTCGTTCAATTTGTATATGTTGTAATTCTGTTGCATTATTATCCAATGCAAATACACGATTTTTATTTAAAGTCAGACTTCCATTTTGAATATCATTCGCATTGATATGATATTCATCCATAAATTTTGATAATTCTTCCAAATCAGGTGATTCAAGATAAAGAAGTTCACCACTTTTTAAACGATGAAATTTCTTTTTGCGACGGTATTTCGACAAAACTTCAGCAATTTCCATTTGTGGAATTTGAGTACTTTTCATATCTAAAGATATAAGATCATGATCAACTTTAACACCTACCTGAATATGATAATGTACCGGTTGACCAATCTTCTTTAATGCTTCGGAAATATATATTTCACTATATTGTTGGAGAAATTCAATACCTGTATGCATAAATTCATATGTTTTTTCATCATAACTATCAAAGTAAACACAACCATTTTTTTCATCAATTTGATGACATTGTTGACGTAAATATGCTTCAACAATATCCTGATCAATTGTTGTAATTGTGTCGTTTTGAAATGCATGAATATGATTCTGATTTTCATCTTCATAGTAAATTTTAAAATAAATCTGTTCATTTTCATTGATATCACCATATATTTTAATGAATGTATATGGTGATTGAATGAGTTCAAAATCACATTCTAAGTCAAAAGAATTTTGCATGGGTGCCCATATATATTTATAAAAATCATGGAGGTCTTCTTCTTTAATAAACATTGGATTTTCAAATAAATCGAGTAAAATATCAAACGATTTTTCATTTAAATCCATTTGAATACGTTGAATCTTTGTCAGTTGTTTAAAAGTAGATATAAAATAAATATACTGTTTTCCAAAATAAAATTGATTTTCATCAATAATTTTAAGTACATAATATTCTTGTTCTTTAACTAAACTAGCTTTTATCGTATAGTCAATATCTTTAAAAAGACAGTGGACTAACCCTAATTCTTTATAGACATCATAAAAATCATCAAGAAATTCACTACGAATATAGACATATCTACCAAAATTTAAAGAACTACGAAAACTAAAGAAATAATTTTCAGGATTAACTTTATTCATTGCAATTTTAGCACGTTCAAGAAATGCAATCTGTTTTAAAGCTTCATCTGTAAAAGATTCACGTGTATGTACAAACTGTAAATATTTACCATACTTCACTTGATCTTTATTTTCTATATGTTCTAAAAATTCATCAACATCTTTAATAATATATTTTTTAGCATTACCAATCTTATATTCTAAATATAAATCACCATCTTCGTTATGAAAAAAAGGTGTTAATTGATATTGTTCATGAGAAATTGATGAACTCACCTGATTATGATAATATTCTTTATTCTGTTTAATCAAATCATTTGTTTCTAAAGCTCTAAAAGCATAAGCACGCTGAAGTTGTTGTTGGCGATGTTCTTCTTGACGCTTTTTTTCTTCTTCAACTTGAGAATTGACATAATGGTATGGAAAAGATGGAATTTCCAGTTGATTTAACTTCAATAAAACTGCTCCAATATGAGCACATGGACTACCATCACGGCACCAGATACATTCACAATTGTAATCCATCAAACTGTACTCATCGTCAAAAGAAAAAGAACATTGAAACTCTTCACTTCTAACTCTCACAACAGCATCAACATGATAGCCATTTTCAGATTGTTTAAGATCAATGCTTAAAACATTGTCATAACAATCATAACTTTTGGCGATAGATATATTATTGGGATTAGAAAATAAAGTTAATAAATTAAAATCAGTTTTCATAAATGAATTCTCCTTATATGTGCTCATTATATCATATTTTGTCATAATAAAAAGAGCCATATCATGACTCTTTGAAAATGTCGTCATTACAGATTTACAATTTCTTGTTCTAACTTACAATTGTGCTTTAACATATAATTGATGACTTCTAAATGATATTTTTCCTGTAATTTTTCTAATCGACGTCTATCATTTTGCGTTAAGGATTTACAATAGGCCTGATATCGCTGTAATGTGGGAATATCCATACCAAGCATCTCAAAAGGAATCTGTGTTTTTTCTTTTAAATGATAATAGATATAAAATCCTCCTGCATCAATATCACCAAAATGATAAAACTTTAGATGGGGATAAAGCACATATATTTTTGTCAGCAACGAACGTCTTAAAGCATTATGATAACCACCTAAGTAAATCACAAGTGTATTATCTAAAACAGTATCATAAAATGAAGTCAGATTTTCAATGGTCAAAACATTCTGATTTTGAATATCCAAGATATGTAGCTGTTCTATATTTTCACTCATCAAAGAGAAAGGACTTTTTAAACGACCTAAATCAATAACTTGACCATTGAGTTCAATGACCATGCGTCCCCTTAAATAGAGAAAACCAGGATTTTTCATAATATTGAAATAAGCAAAAGCTTCATCTTCATCCGCAAAACTTTCCGGACAGTAATCAAATAAAATATGTAATAAACGTGTTTTGATAACTTCTAAACGTTTAGAATCTTTTAAAACTGCCAAAGAAAACTTTCTTAATGAGATTTCATGACTTTGTAAAGGCAAAGCTTTCAAAACTGTAAAAATATCCTTAATTTCCAAAATATCATCAAGATTCAAATAGCGATAAACTGACTGAAACAAAGAAAGCTTTTTTAACATATCGATACGAAAAGTCTCCAACCATTCATATGAAAATGTTGTCTGTTCCAATAGCTGAATAACAGTCTTTCTTGTTTCTAAAGAGAAAGTTCGATTCGCATATTGATAGGCTTTTTCAATATTCGTTAAAGAAAGTTCAATATCATCAATACCATCTAGATTAATTGAGAGAACTACAATATGTAATTCTCTTAAATCATGAAGTGCTTCATCAATCATTAAACGTTCATGATAATAATCACTGTTATCATACTTAGGAAACAGTTTACGCACTGGTATATGAATACGTAAATGTTTATTTGAGCCTTGTTTAGACAAAACACTGCGTTCATATTTATCCAACAAATGATTTAAAACCAATTTTCCATATTTATTCATGAATAATTTCCTCGACAAAAGAATGATCTCCAGATTTGATAATCGCGAGTGTCGTATCAACATAAGGCATAATTGTACTGGCTCTATCAGGTGGAACTGCAATAATAATCTGAACATTGAGTTCATTATAAAATTTCATCATAGACTGAATTCTTGTTTCATCCATATTATTAAATGCTTCATCAAATAAAACAACACATCCTGAATCTTCCTGATATCGTTGCTTAATAAGCTGTTCAAAGCTTGAAGCAATCACAACATAAAATGGTGTCTGTGTCTCTCCACCTGATTTTTCACGATTGACCTTAGAAAATTTGGTAAAATCACCATTTTCATGAGTTATCTTGATATCATAATCAAGATATTCACGATAGTCTGTATATTTTCTGAGTAACTTTTCTCCACTTTCATTATCATCTAATAAAGCAATTTGCTTAAACAATTCATCCATAACATGTCGATTTTCTTGTGATAACGTCGTAACAAATAAATTGTCGCTGTTATATTGCTGGTTTGTACTGATGATATCATAATATTGTCGATATTCTGGTCGACGACTTGGATTAACTTCAAATTCATAGTGATCTCCATTAAAGTTTTTATTTTTTAATCCTTTATTCAGTTCCTGAATGTCTTTTTTAGCCTGTTGAATCTTTTCGTAAAGTCTTGAAATAAATGATTCCTGAAAAGACATTTCACACTTCATGCGTGCTTGACGGACATCTTCCTGTCGCTTCACAATTTCGATATCTCTCAACTGATAATACATCGTTAAATAAGAATCAATGTTTTCAACACTTTCTTCATAACCCATTTTAGCTTCATGATTAAAGGAACGCATATGATATTCTACATCTTTTTCATCTTTGACAACTTGTGCATTATCCTCATTGATACGTGATTGCAGCTGATGATTAATTGCCTGATACTGATATCTGCCATAACGTTTTTGATAACGTTGTTTGATCTTTTCAACTTCCGGCTCAAGTGTTTCAGGAAGTGGTGGTAAAGATGACAAAGTCTGTTCTAAAGATTCTAAAGACTTCTGATTATTTTCTAAACTGACTGTTTCATAGCTATATTGATTTTGTTTGTCTGTCAGCTGATTTTGAACTGTTTTCAATTCTTTTTGAAGCTGTTCAAGTTGGAACATCAAAGTCATAATGGAATCATCTTCTTCAATCTCACTTAAGCGTGTTTTTAAATCCTGAATTTGTTTTTCAAGCAGACGATAATCATCAATAATATAGAAATTTCTAACAAGATCGCTGATATGTGACTGTTCAATCCAATGGACAATTCTTGATGCATCCTGTTTTTGTTTTTCTATCTGTGTCATCTCTTGCTTTAAATCAGTTAATTTTTGGTGAATGATCTGCTTTTGAATTTTCATAGCTTCTTGTCCAAGATATGGTTGTTGATAGATTTTTGGATTGATAGCTCTTACAGCATAATTTTGATAAACCATGCATGTCTTTGTGATAGCAATTGGATATTGTGTCAAATCTTCAACATGTTCAACACAATGAACCTTATTTAAAATCATATTAGCATAATTTTTGGCATAGCTATTATAACTTGTCACAAACTGTGCCAGGCTATTTTCTGCTGTTTGAGAATATTTCTGTAAAGGAATCACATTTACAATACCGACACCAAAAATATGATGTTCTGCTTTATATTGTTCATAAATCTGCATGGCTTTTTGAAAATAAGCAGGTTCAATAATCAAATCAAAGCGTTGCGTATTGAGATAACCTTCAATAGCCTGACGCCATGATTCATCTGTTACTTCCAGATATTCACACAAAGGTTTGACTTCAACTTTTTGTTGAAAATATTCTTCCAGATTCACCGATAGAATATGAATCAGTTCACTGACTTCTTTGCGATAATAAAAACGATTACGATTCAAAAGTTCCATCTGTTTATTGAACTGTTGACTGGTCTCTCTAAGCTGTTTGAATTCATGATCATATTGAACCATTTTTTGCATATTGACATTTCGTCTTTCATTTAAATCATTACGGATATCAAAAAGCTGTTCACTTAAATACTGACTATCATAATCCTGATCTTGAATACGTTCAACAAAAGTCTCTTTCATCCTCAAGCGTTTTAACATCGCTATATCTTCCTGTAATTGTGATACATAGAGCTGATAGTCTTGAGATACCTGTTCAAAACGTCTTTGTTGCTGATGAAGATTTTCTTCCAGTTCTTTTTTTAAACGATAGCTTTCATTAGATTCAAGAGTACTTTCCAATTGAAAGACATCTTTTTGTAAACCATGCAACTGATTTTGAATCAAAGATATCTGTTGTTCCATATCTTGAATCATTTTTTTGTTTTTCGCAATTCCCTGTACCAATTGTCCTTTTTGATAATTTAAGCTTTCTATATAAAACACATCTTTTACAAATTCATAATTTTTTAAATGTTTCAGTGTTTTTTGATATTGTTGGTATGTTCTTTCAATTTGCTCTAATAATTCCATACGTTTTTGTTGTTCTTTTAAGACATCACTTAAATGTCTATAAGCATGAATATTATTACGTAAATCATCAATTTTGACAGGATCTTCATTCAATAAAAAATCATAAATAAAATTATATACCTGATTAATAGGCTTAAATGCCAGGGCTCGAGGTATCAGTTCAAAATATTTTGAAGAGACACCTAAACTTTGTCTAAAAAGTGAAGGAACCTGACTCTTCTTATCTGCAAAATTGGCTTTAAGCTTGCGTTTTTGTAATTCTTTTCTAAATTCGTTACGATTATAAATATGTCGTTTATGAATAAACAAATCATCCTGTATATTTTGGTCTAAAACTTGAAAAAAGAGTTCCTTTTTTATATTGGCCTGACTTAATTCAAGGACGACACCTATTAGTTGTGAACGTTTGGATGTTTCATCAAAATATTCTAAGACAATGTAAGAAACTACATCCCCAGTACGTAAAAATGGCTTACCTTCTCGTCCTAGTTTTCCACGCATATACCCTTCTATATTACGTTTTCCAGAATCATTAGCTGCACTGTTAAATTTGGCTTTCCCTGCAGTTAAAACATATTGAAGGGCATCCAGCAATGTTGACTTTCCTGTTCCATTTTCTCCAGTAATCACGACATTATTTTTGATTTCAATTGTTTCATTACTAAAAAGATGCCAGTTAATAATCTTCATCTTCACGAGCTTCTTCACTTTTGTCACCACCTTGTCTGCTGTATTCTGCTAATCGATGATCAATATCTTCTATCTGTTGAACTCGCAAAACATAGAGTATTGTTGGATAAATGATAATGATTGATTGATCATCATCACTTTGTCCTGTTGTGTCAATAATATGATAACGTCTTAAAATACGCAATATGTCTCTCATTTCACCTTTATTGATGCGTTTTTCAAATAATCCTGTGACAATCATAGCATCATGAAGTTCTTCCATTGTCATTGTAATCTGATCTATTAATGAAACTTCCTGCATCTTCTGATAATAGAATCTTCTTAAAAGCAATAAAACAATGGATTCATTTTTCTTCAATGTATAACGATTATAATTTTGTAAATTATATAAATTAATGACTTTATCTACTTGATGATGTTCTACAACATAATCCATTAATGCAAAGTATTGAACATATAAATCTAATTCACTAACAATTTTATAATAGTCATCCTGATCTTTAGGACGACTGGCACAGATATAATTATAACTCAATAATTTATTACACAAACGTGAAAACTCTTCTTTCTTTGAATCACTTAAACGTACATAGTGATTATAAAATGTTGTGGCCTGCTGATATTTATTCATGTCATCTCTCCTTTACCAAAAAGTCCTGAAAACGATAATGATTGATTATCACTTCTTCATTTAAAGGTTCTACCTGATATTTGGTCTGATAGCTAAATCCATAAAGATAAATAAAGACAAAATAAATCAAATCGTTTTGTGTCTCTAATGGTAATTGTGAACCTTTAAATGGTCCATCCTTTAATAATAACATCACTTTTTCTTCAATTTTTTTATGAGAATAATTTTCTGATCTTTTGATTCTTTCTATAGATTCCATTTTTTCCTTTTCATCTAAAATGACAGTATCTTCGATTTGTGTTTTCATTGGTTTACTTATTTGACGAGGAATATATAAAGAATCACGATTAATCATCTGATTGATATAGATATTACCTAAATCATTAACATCATTTCCACTGGCAATGGATTTTATGATATTATTGATTTTTCCTTCAATATCATTTTGATTGTTTAATAAGAATGTGATACGATGAATCGCTGATTCAATAAATTTATTATTCTTACTATCAATTTCCTGCATGATATCCTCAATATGTTCAAAAGATTGCATGATATATTCTTTCTGATTCATCAATAAATCATAAGCCTGATCATGTTCGATACCTTTTCTTTCCATAATATTATGAATAATCAAACTGACATAATCCTGATTATCCATCACTTCCTGAATACGTGAAAGAATGCTCTGGCGATATTTAGAAGGATTATCATAGGTTGTCAGATTGTAATAGGCACGATCAATGATTTTTGTCTGATATTCCTGCAGTAAAGAATTTAATAAAGCCTGCAAGTCATCTTTTATACCATCATCTAATAGTTTTTGAATATATTTTTTGATATTGGAATTCAAATTTTTTAATTTATGAATTAAATCTTTGGTATTTTCATAAGCTGTTTCAAAAATCAAATCACCTCGATGAATATCAAAGTTTTGAAATGATGTATAAATATTATATATAAGTCCTGAATATTCTTCACTTTCTCTCACATCTTCTAAATGAAACAAACAATCCATAATCTGAATACTATAATCTTCAAAAGTAATAAACACTTCATAATTTTCCCCAACTTCTTCATGAATCCATCCACAATCCTTTAAACGCTTTAATATATACAAAGCCTTATCTCTAGAATTGTTCAAACTTTCTTCACTGTCAATCGTAGTAAGATGTGTTTCAAAGTAATCTTGAAATATCGTTAATAGCTGTTCCCTTGTACATGAAAAAGAAAGATCATTTTGAAATGACTGATAAGCTAAATAGACACAATCTGACAATATACGCTTATTATCACCTATAAAAATATAGAAAAATTGATTTGGTATCACATCAAATAAATTATGCATAAATCTTCCCTTTCTCTCAATTATTCATATTATAGCATATAATGACATATAAAACCGTTCTTTTCAAACGGTTTTATAAAACAAACGTAAATTTTGTGATAAAGAAAGCAAATTCTTAGATTTCATAATTTTGCAAATGTTTATTATGACTATAGTATTATGATAACAATAAAATATATTTATTTCATATTCACTGTCCTGATGAATACGGAGAACCTTTATCATGTGAATTTTTCAGTTCAATGAAAAATTGTAACGAAATGTTAAGTAAGCATATCAATTATTAAAAACCCAAGAATAAGTTATGTCTCGTGTGATTATGAATATTCTCATCAAAGATTCTATCATTATTGTATTCGGCAATCGTTATAATCAGTTTAACATAGAAGAATCTGTCCCCTATTTAAAAGAAAAATATCATTTATTAGAATTGTATAAAGATAAAATGGAACTATGTGTCCAATAAAAATAGGCAATTGAAAATAATATCAATTTACCTACTTTTACTGTTTATTCGTCAAATGGCACGTCATATTTGCGACACCATCTGATTGCAATATTTCTATATTCTTGATTTAAAAAGCGATACCAGTCATCTTGAATTTGATGTTGATGTATTAAATTTTTAAAACGTCGAAAAGCTCCTTTGCCACAAATAGCTTTACTTAAGATATTTTGCATATTTTGATCTGAAAGCTGGGCAATAAACATTTCCATAATATGATATTCATTAATCTCATAACGTGCTGGTAAAGAAATATAATCATCATCAGTAAAAACAATTTCTTTGACATCATAATCGATTTCATCATAGACAGGTAAAACTTTTCCATCAGATTGACGATAAACCCATATTGTCCAATCATCTGACATTTCAATGGCTTCAATGATTTGTGAAAGCTGAGCCTTTACTGGTTTTTTTATTTGTATTTCTTCAATCATCGCATGTCGCTGAGGATAAAGTTGTTCTAATTCTTCAACGATTTGATGAGAAAGTTGCTCATCATAATCATCAATTTTAAAAATATAAGTTGCTATATTTTGATAAAATTCCCTGGTTCCTCTTTGTTTTAAACTTTCCATAATAAACTCTTTATACAAGGATAACATTTTTGATGTCTGTTCTTTAAAAAGAATATCTTCATACTTTCTAATTTCAATCATATCATGACTTTTTATAAAATAATTCATTAAAGAATCATACATCTTCTCTTCAGCATAAATAGCACAAAGATTGACTTGTTGTTTTTCTAAAGAGTGAATCACTTCTTGTTTTATTTGTTCCCATTGCTGTGAAGGGCAGATTTCTTTTAACTGATGATAATATTGAATTTGACCAGAATATTTATGACAAAGTAATTGTATATAAACTTTCATAAGTTTATCGTTTTGTTGTGTTTGCTGATAGATTTCTATTAATAACTTATAGAACTCTATATGATCCATCTTCTTTATTTCTTGAAGACACATATTTTCTGCTTTTTCATATTGTTGAACTTGAATATAGAATTTTATCAGTTCAATAGCAAAATTTTGATCCTGTGAATATTTTTTAACCATATCTTGAAATGATGAAGATTGGTAATAATAAATAATATAGATATATTTTTGATAAAATGGTTTTAATGAAAAACGAGTAAATCTTAAATTGATTTTATTTTCAAGTTGTTTGATAATACTTTCAAATGAATAGTTTTGTTTATAGAGATGATTCATAAAACGATAAATGACAGGTTGATGATATTGAATGCAAAGATAATCATAAAATTCTCTTTTTTCAAATTGAGTAAGAGTATATTTTTCTATGAGTTCAATCATGTTAAAAAAGAAGTCTTCTTGAAAAGATTCTAAAGTCGGAAAAACATTAAGCATATGACAAAGTGCTTCATTTGCTAAAGTTGGAATAGATTGTTCCTGGTGAAAATCTTGAAGGTTTTGAATGGCGAAATATATTTTTTGATAATTCTCTTGTTGAATATGATGAGATAAAGATATGTGTGTACGAATCATATTTTGAATAGATTCTAATCTTTGATCATTATGTAAAAGGTTCAAAAAAATCTGATATGTTCTTGAATCTTGTATAGCCATAGAAATGATATCTAAAATATCAGATTTTGACTTTTTCTCTAAAGGCTCTAAAATTTCATGCCCTTTATAAACTCCTGGCTCGTAGAAATCATAACCCTCTTCCCAATCATCATCGTATTCTTCATCATCATATTCATCGTAATCATAATAATCATCATACTCATCTTCCATATCTCCCATTACAGCTTCTACACCAAAAATCTCCAATAATACAGCCGCTTCATGTTTACATCTCTTTCCATCTTGAGCATATGGACATGTACAATGCATTTGTGTAACTTTAAACTGATCAGAAATCTGTATCTCAACCTGATAATCAGTTGTTCCTTTTACAGTTCCTTTATAAACTTGTCCTTCTTTCACAACATTGTAAACAGAACCATCTAAATAATATCGATAACCTCGTTCCAATATTCGTTTTGCAAAAAGATTTCCATATAGCATATGCATTCCTCATTTCTTTGATATGTATTTTACTTCTATTTTCAACATTCACCTTAAAGATAATTTTAAAATAAAAGAGTAAAGAATTCAATTTAGGAAAAGTAATTCTTTACCCTTTTCAACACATTAATAATCTTATTCCCTCGTAACTATTTCTGAAAGTATCGATTCTAATCTTGAAATAATTCCAGTAACCAGTGCATTCCCCATCATAAAGTATCTTCTCTTCAAAGGCATTCCAGTATCTGTCCAATCATCTGGAAATCCTTGTAATCTTTCCGCTTCTATTGGTGTAATAAATCGTTTAGCATTTAACACCTCATCCATAATAATATGTGTACTTCTATTAACACTCGATTCACTCGTTAACATAGTTCTACCAGGTAAATCTAAGCTATCATATGGAGACATTGAACCTTCAGTATATAAATATTCACTTCCATCAGGAGCCTTTCTTTTTTTACTTTTTGCACCTCTTAATTCTTTAAATTTTTCTATTTGATTTTCATTTAAAACAAAATCTTCAAGCTTACTCTTTTCATCAAGAATATCTCTCAATGGTATAAAGCGTTCATATTGTGGCTCTATTCTTTTAGTAAAAACATTTCCATTCATCATAACACCTGCATTTTCAAATGTTTGATGAAATTTTTCAGTCATAACAACAGTATCTTGATAATCATTTTTTGTTATACTAAATTGATGTTCTTTGTTATCCAAAGTTTTTTCAATATTTATAGGAAAACTTCTAGCAAAAACACCATTTTCATAAATTATATCACTTAAATTCATATTAAGAAAATTTTGATTATAAACCGTATTTCTTTTCCATGCAAATATATATACTCTACGTCTTCTTTGTGCAAAACCATAATCAGCTGCATTAATAACACGCCATTCCACATTGTAGTTTAAATCATGAAGAGTTCTTAACATAATACCAAAATCTCGTCCTCTTTGTTTGGAAGGAGATTTTAATAATCTATCTACATTTTCCAATAAGACAAATGGAGTTTGTTTTGCTTTTAAGGTTTCCGCAATATCCCAAAACAAAACACCTTTTTTACCTTCTATTCCTTTTTCTCCTGACAAAGATCTAGCAACTGAATAATCTTGACATGGAAAACCACCAACTAAAAGCGCATGATTAGGTATTGTTTTTTTATCCACATCAGAAATATTAACATTAGAATGATTTTCACTTCCAAAACGAGTGCAATAGCAATCAAAAGCATGTTGAGCTTTTGTAGAAGGTTCCCATTGATTAGCCCATACAAAATCCCAATCACCATTTTCAATAGCTCTTCCATTAGCATCAAATTCTTGAATATGATTCAATCCAACACGGAATCCACCAACACCTGCAAATAATTCTACAACTTTCTTTTCCATGATATTCTCCTTCTCTTAATAGTTTTGCAGTAGCCCATTAAAATGTATATTCACTCACAAACATACGATAATTATTTTAACATTTTTTCAATCAAAGATCAAGCGTTAATTCATTGTTTTGGCAATTAATGATAGCATGGATTTTTTATTTCTTCAACCAGTTGTTCCATCCTATATTCAAAAACATCTCTTATTTCACACTCCCATACAACAATAACTCTATAATCCATATCTTCTAATTGTTTATAGTGTTTAATATCATTATCAATATTTCTTTGAATTTTAGGAATCCAATAATCTTGTCTAGATTTTGGTATAGTCGCATATTTACAATTATAGTGATGATGCCAAAAACATCCATTTACGAATATAGCAACCCTATATTTTAAAATGACAATATCAGGCGTTCCAGGCAATCTTCTATCGTTCTTCCTATATCTAAATCCATGGTGGTACAAATATTTTCTTACTTTTATTTCTGGCTTTGTATCCTTGCCTCTAATATGTGACATAATCTTAGAACGCATTTCTTTATTTTCCATAATTCAATCTCCAAATTGAAAACTTTTATCAGTATATCATTATAAATTCTTCAAAACATCTAATTGCGTGTACAGATAAGTATTATTAATCCAAAAACTTTGCGTTGTCATCCATTGTCCATCAGGCAATTCATTTGCATTTGACAAATCACCAATTTGAGTACCATCTTTAAATAGGAAAGCAGATTTTTTAGCATGTGGTCGTATATGTAAAATTGGGTTATCTTTTTTCTTAGGTAATGAATTTAAATAAATAATGCCTTTTTTTGTTTCTTTGGGCGTAAGAACTACTCCTTTAAGTATTGATTCTTGTATATTTTCCCAACCAGCTCTTACTATGTTATTCAAATCATTATATGGCATATTCCATAACTGAGATCCTGTTAATCTATAACAATCACCTTCAGCTTTATAAATTACAAATAAAAATTTGGTTGTATCAAAGTATTTGAATAAAGTTGAAGTTTCCCATGTTTCTTTCACTAATTCTTTAAATTTAAATGGTGGAAAGGACATATTCTCTTTTATTGTATTATTTTTTTCTATTCTAATCGCCTTAACGACAATACCAGCTTTTTCAAACTCCTCAGCGTGATTACCCTTTATCCCTAACATTAAATATGCTAGATGAATCCATTGGGCTTCATTGTTATTATATTCTCTTTGAAATAAATCACATAATTCTTTATCACTTTTTCCAACATATTTGGCAATCTTATTAGTAATATATTCTTCAAAAGTAACATCTTTTAAAATATTTTCATCTTTAACTATCGCTTCACAAGGCACTTTATTTTTTAAAATATAGTTCTGTAAGACATAATTCATGTAGCTTTGCTTAAAACAATAATTTCGTTTCTTAGCTGGTATATGTTCGCCATAATACTGTGGTTGCAAACTCTTTATCGCTGTACTCCCTTTTGTACAAGCTCCCAAATATAAAGTATCACTTTCACTTAACTCATGAGCTTTTCCTTGTTTAATTTTATCATTTATTTTCTTATAATCTTGAATAATAATATTTAAATCCTCTTGGGGAGGTGTAAAAAGATTAACAAATTTTATTTCATAATCTAACCTATCTTTTGATTTATCTCTTAAATACTGTACAAGTAAAATTAATTTCATTTTTTCCCATACATGACTGGCATAGAAATCATCAACAACAGGTTCTTTATAAGAAATATTTGTTATTGATAATCTTTCTCCTGCTCTATAACCACCTTTTTTATTTTGATCAATGCATGTTTGTTTTAATTCAATACCTACTTTTTCAAAATCTGCTCCTTGATGGCTATTTGGTTGATATCCAAAATAATATCTCTCTAAAAATCCTCCTAATTGCCCCTTCGCCTTAATATTAGTAATATACCCTGTTTCATTCTCCTTAACAGAGAAAACATTAGAATGTTTTTTAGTTTTTTCTTTTGGATTCACATAGAAACTCAAATCAGAATTATCAAATTCGTTTTTTATTTCTCTAAAAGTATGTGATTCTAATTTTTTTGCATAATTGTAAATACTATGAATATCATTATCATCATAATCGAAAAGCATTGTATTCCCACTCCTTATCCAATTTCTGTGAGTAAAATACCTTTATATCATTTTGGTAAGTTAATTCCATATGATTAATATATATTTTCATAAAAATAAGATTGACAAATATGAATTATTATAATAATTCATAACTATAGTATATATACTCTACAATAAACCATTTAATATAAAATCAATATCCTCCTCTTCAGTAGAAACTTTTTCTAAAACATTTCTATCAACAGCATCTAGCATTCTTTGTTCTTTATATAATAAACGATTATAAATTTTGTCATCCAAAGAATAATCATTTTCATCTATGCAGTAGTTAATTTCCATATAATAATATTGTGTATATTGACCTTTTGGCAACCCTAGTCGATGTATCCTATCTTTAGATTGTAGTAAATGAACCAGATTGTAGCTATATTCAAAATATATTGCATCATGGCAACACTTATGCAAGGATATTGATTCTGCCAATGTATGTGGATTTGTAATCAATACATCTATTTTACCTTCTTTAAATTGGGAAATCAAATAGTCCCTTTCTTCAACAGGAATCGCGCCATTAATTACACAATTTTTTATCTCCAATTCGTTTAAAAAATCCGAAAATTGATTCATTGTATCTTTAAATATGCACCACAAACAAAGGTTCTTACCACTTGAAACCAACTTTTTAATTTGGCTAATAGTTTCATTAAACTTTGTAGTCTTGTCAACTTCGTCAACGATGTTTTTCAGCTCACCATTAAAATCCACAAAATCAATGTCATTAATATCTTGCACGTTGATATCTAAAACTTTAGATAAATCTTCTGTATCTATTTTTTTTAATAATAAATGAGGATTGGATTCCATTTGTAATATTCTTATAATTAAAGCCAATGGATTTTTTCGATATGTGGCCCTCAAGATATATAGCATCCTATTTTCTAAGTCTGAGGCATCGTTCTTTAAAATAATATCTGGATTTGCTGGTGGAACCATAAGTTGTCGTTTTGTCGTTCTACAGAAAAATGGATACATTGCTCTATTAACCTCTTCCATTTTCTCTTCAGAAATATTTTTTAATTCTTGAACTGAATAATGAAAAAAAGTATTATATTCATCATTGAACAGGAGATGCAGGTTATTATA
This sequence comes from Clostridium sp. AUH-JLR23, assembly GCF_964238065.1. Classification (NCBI taxonomy): domain Bacteria; kingdom Bacillati; phylum Bacillota; class Clostridia; order Eubacteriales; family Clostridiaceae; genus Clostridium; species Clostridium sp. AUH-JLR23. The sequence goes on along the minus strand of NZ_CAXSKY010000006.1, from coordinate 46,670 downwards.
AATATCACAATAAGAATTAGGTATTGGAGTCCCTGTCATTGTTATAACTCTTGTTGCTTTACTTGCAACATTCAAGCAATTTTGAGCTATTTGACCAACTGGTGATTTAATTCTATGAACTTCATCAAACACTAACAGAACATGATTATTTATAATCTCTTTTAATTCATATTTTAAAGATCCAACTGATTCGTAATTAACCAGTATAAGGTTGTATTTTTTCTCAGGAAATACAAGTGCTGCTTTTTTCTTTTCTAACGTATTAAAACGACGATCATGAATATTTAAACATCTTAATTTTTTCTTTTCACCAAAGCAAGCTAAAAATTCATCAATCCAAGAAACAAAGGAATTCAGCGGCCCAATCATGACAATTTTATCCACTTCTTCATATTTATTCATATAAGCATACGCGCCATAAACGGAAGATGTTTTTCCTGAACCAGGAACTGAAAAATTGCTTGATTTACGCATCATGGCCATAAAGAAAGAATCCCACATTTGTTGTTCTCTTAGCTGTCTATCCATCAAACCATTAACTATTGACTTGTATTTTTCATATCTATCTAATAAATATGAATCTTTATTCTTTATGGCAACACCTAAATTACGACGCTTATCAATATACAGGTTATGCTCGTCAATATATTTTTGAAGTCTAGATGTAACAGAACACTTCAATTGCAATTTGTCACAAACATTAATAATTTTCCCAATTATTTTTTGATATTCTAGATATCCATATTCACCTTTAAAAGTGATATTTTTTTTCAAATCTATACTTTCAACATACCTACGAATATTTAATTTGAATTTTGGGCTATTAACAAATGCTCCCTTGTCTTCCAGTTTGTTATATCCCATCATTTTTCCGTCAACATAATCCAATATTAAACAATTATCCATCAAGTATACCTCATCCACAATAATTTTTCCCTTATTATAAGATAATATTTTATCATACAACTTGTCTGGTATGTTCATAACATAAACACCCGTCATCATATTATTCCATAATGCAGAAAAATATTTTTTCGTTTTATATATTTTTTCTTTATCAAAATTGCTCGATAACCAGCTGCAGGTCAAATCAAACGATTCATAATTATCTTGAATTGCTGCTTGTGATTCATTATTTGACCCTCTCATACAAATTTCATTTCCAAGCTCATCACAAAAAATAGCGCACTTGTCATGAAAGATTCCCTTTTTTGTATATGCAATCTTAATCTCAACAATTCCTTTTGCAATCAAATATGATAGATTTGATAGGTTTTGAATATCCTTGATTGTCAAAAAATCATCAAACGATTCTATCATACTATCTATAAATTTTTTGTTAATCTCGTAACCTTTTTTAATGCTTTCAAAATCTTCAGATGATATTTCATTTGATATAATTAATCTATATTTACCATTTTTATTTTCAAAGACTTCAAGTCCTTGAGCATATTGCGACAATGCTTTTCCTGTAAAATATGCACTAACTCTTTCCACTAAAATAGAATTAGAAAACACAGGAATATAGAATTCATTTAAGATATCGTCTTCATATGAATTATACACTGGCAAAAAATTATAATCATTCAGCATTTATAACGTCTCTTAAATTATTAATAAGTTCCTCAATATCATCACAAAGCGATTGCATTTCTGTCAATTGATTTGATTTCATTTTTGGAATAATGTCAAGGTTTATTTTTTCTAATGTCTGCAACGAATCTCTTAATTGTTTGAGTGGTTTTTCTTTCAATTCAGTCTTTTTTAGCCTTGTATCATATTTTTCTACATTTCTAGCCATCTTATCTACTAGTTTTCCATCCCCATCTTCTCTTAGTACTGTATTGATAGTCTCTCGAGATAATTTATCAGGAAGTGTATCTAACACTTCTTCTGCCAATTCGTTTTGAGATTCAATGAAATCATTTTTATATTCAGACAATAATATAGACTTAATTTCATTTCTAATATAGCGTGTGATATCATTTTCTGGTCTAAGTAAGATGGCATTGAATCCCACAATTTTAAAGTCTTCACGTTCATCCTCATTTGTTGCCTTGTTCATAATATTAACCAATTCAATCAAAGGTCCATCCAAATCCATTTCTCTAGCTAAATAATATTGTTTTGGTGCATTGATATATTCTAAAAAATCAACCATTAGTTCAGCTTCACTTTTCTTTTTCTTAAATTCACTGGGAGTCATGCCAGTTGAGTCTATATATTCTTGGGGTTTAATTAATTTTCTTTCAATAACATCATGATATAAACCAACAATTTTCTCAATAGGATCATAATCAACCTTAGATTCTTCACCATGTTGTATCATTAATTCCAGCAATTTTATTTGCTTGGCATTAGCATATATATCCGCATCTAAAATCACTGCTTCAAACCATTGAAAATCCAGAGAATTATCGCCATGTAACATTCTCAAACAAGTAAAACGACGATTACCATCAATAATTCTACCATCTTTTAAAACAACCCCTGCTTCTCTTTGACCAACCAAAGATATATTTTTTTTCGTTTTATCAATAGCATCCTTATTAGATTTAACAATAAAATCCTGAATAATATCATTATAATGTTCAATATCATTTACATCTAAATTACCATGTTCAGAAATATATTTGCTTATCCATGTGGCAATCCTATCATTTTGATCATTATAAAATAATTTATCAATTCTAATTTTATATACCTGATATGCCTTTGTTATTCCATCTATTGTCAACTTTCTACTAAGATCAGTAGGGACAACATATCCTTCATTTAATCCATTAAATAATTCAAAATTCATACTAAATTTCCTCCAAAAATAAATCATATGTTATGTAAAATTTATCCATAACATCACAGTAGTAACCGTTAAAGTGATGCATGGCATTTTTCAATTCAAATAATTCAAGCTCAATTCCATAATCTTCAATAAGAACATGATTCAGATTGTATCTGCTTATACTTTTTTCTTTTCTCAATATATCTTCAATTAGATTATTAACGCTAATTGACTGATCTGTTATCCCAAACAGAATCGTTCCATTAACAGATACCATCTGTACATCATTATCGTATATAAACATGCCTTTATAAAAACAATCTTTAAAATCATAGTCTTGAAATACATCTTTATAGCCATTCTTATAAGCATATTTCATAGTAAAAAATATAGTTTTTGAGAACATATTCTTTAGCTGATTTTTTAGATTGATAAGATTTTCTTTCGTTACACCAATTCTCTCATTCAATCTTCTATAACTAATATAATGATTTGGTTGATACTCAAAGATATCTAAATTACTTTTTAACTTATTTAAAACACCATTGAACGTCATATTATTCCAAAAATCAAGAAAATCGTTTTTATCAAATACATCTTTTTGACTTATGATTGATGTAAAGTATTCTTTCAATGTCGAATACTTTAAACTCAAATAATACTTTTCATATTTCTTGTATCCTATCATTTTTGTGTTGTACTGTGTCATTTTATTAAATGGCATACCCATAGACTCCACTTTTGATTGAAAATCTTTTAGACTGTAAAAATCATCAACTAAAATAGACTTTAATCTATTAATCTCTTCTAAAGATAGAGAATCATATGCAATAATTTTCCCATCTTCAATATATCTTGAATATGAAGAAGAAAGTATGGTACCAAAGGTGTCTTTTCGAAAACCATATTCTTCATATAAATACTCAAGATAATCATCAATTGTCTTTCCATAAAAGTTTTTAATTGTCTGACTCATTATAGCCTCTTTTGTAACACTATTAAACTCAATTATGGGCATTCGTTTAAAACAAATATATTCATAATTTAATAATCCATTTTCATAAAAATATCTTAAAATATTATGCAATTCATATTCATTTTTAATACCATAATCATTCATAACAACAATATAATCTTTAAAAATTTTTAACGAAGAAACGCACTTATATTTATAATTTGATAAATCAATACGCAACAAAAAATTTCCATCTATTAGTTTATCCATATCAAAATATCTAAATCCATTACGTCCAGAATTAACAATAAAATCCAATCTTTCCATTTTGGCTTCAAAATTTCTTTCACTTAAATTCGATTCTGGATACTCAGCTATAAACAATTGATAAATGCTTTCTTTCGAAAAATAATCATTTTGTTCTTCAACAATCTTTTTTATTTCATTATAATACTTGATACTTGTTTTATCCTTGTCAGGGTAAAGATAGTTGTCTATTTCTTGTTGAGTCAGTTTTTCTAATTTTAAATCAGTTTCAGTAATTTCTCTTTTCCCTGATTTGTATTTGGTAGATAAATAATTATACTCAACAGGGCAATATCCAAATAATTTATAATAATTTTTTCTAGTTATTCTACAGTTTGTATAGATTTTATAGTGAATGTCTTCATTTAGCAATGGGAATTTATCAATTTCTTTCGAAACTATTTGTCTTATTCTTTCTCTAGAAACATTATATTTCATTCCAATTTCTTGCAAGGTCTTTCCTTGTAATAATTTCATTTTTATAATATCAATTTTTGGATTTTCATTAATAGATTCTAAATATTCTTCCAGAGAAATTCTTACAACACTAAATCCTAAAGAAGTCGCTTCTATTTTCTTTGCCTTGATTAAATATGTTATAGCTTTATTTAAATCATCCATAGGGGTATTTAATTGTTTGCTTAACACAAATAAATTAAGTGGTTCCTTGGTATTGCTCAAAACCTGCATAATGTTATTAGCACAAAACTCACAAATATATTTCCTGTTTTTTTGTTCAACAACTTTTTGCCGTGCTTCACATATTTCCTTAACAATTAATTCTTTATTATTGATTTTAGTTGCTTCTTCAAAAAATTTATCAAGTACATTGTCTATTTTTTTGACAGTAGATTGATTAAATCCATATTTAATTTTCATTTGTTCATCATTGCAACTTGACAAATCAATCATTGTTATATTATTATTCTTTAAATTTCTCACCAATCCTTTAGATAACCCTAAATAATCAAGAATATGAACTGAACATTCCTTATATACTTCATCACCTTTTTTAGCAAGTATTCTCGATATTTTATTTACATGATATGAGCTGATGTGATAGTCTGCCATTTGTACTATCAACTCTATATCAGATGTTTTTATTTTATCCAAAGTGATGTTATATTCTATCAATTTATTGATAATTGAATATTTAACTCCATAATCAAATAAATTATTAATTCTAATAATCTCACCAAATTCCATATGATTCCTTCTTCCCCAAAACAAATTATTTGATTTTTCAGACATATTGATACGATATTATTCAATACAATATTAATCTAAACTTCCTAGAAATATATCATAATTTACAATTAGTCCTATCAAAAATTTCATTTAAAGTAATAATTTTTTCAAAAGCAAAACAAATTTTCTTTCATCTTTCAATCCATTGTAATCGTTAATATTTCAAACATTATTATAATTAAAGTAGCTATTAGGCAATATTTCTACATTTTTTACATAAACTATTAATTTTCTATTTGAAATATCATAATTATATTCTAACACCTTTTTTCTCTTTGTTAATAAAATTTACATAAATATTTTGCTGTTTTTAACAATATAAATCTTGATTTGACAAATGAGATACATGTACAGAAAAATCATTTAAATAAGTTAAACTAATATTCAACTTTCATACAACACAAAAATAAAATCACTTATATTATAAAAATATACATATACAAATTTATATTAATAAAAAAACCATATTCCTTGACATAAATATAAGAACACTTTTTTTCTTCGATAACATAGCCAATGCACTTTCATTCTTTCCATGATTTTAATAAAAAAGCTCATATTCATCTTCATATCCATATCTGTATATGAGAAACTCGTATTTGTTATGTCCCTCATTTTTTTCTTGTTGTCTTTAGGCTTATATCTGATTGCGTCATTATACGTTTTATAATTGTGACATTATCAAGCTACAAAAGACTCAGTTTTTGAATCTATCTCAACATTGATAATCATTTTGAGTTGTACTGAGAAGTTTGATTATGTTGTTGTGGTCCTCAATCAATATCGAATTAATCCTGTTCTTCTATCCTAAAACCGTATCTGAAAACTCAATCTTCTTTATTGAACATTATATGTATTCAATGTCGATATTTTCCAGTTCCTTCCTACTATTATCATGTGTTTCTTTTCTATAAAACTTTGAAAACTTTTCGTTAAGGTAAATAGTCTCTTTTACCTTATCTAGTTTCATTTTTTCTTCTTTATCCAGTGTTTCAAGAAATCTTTTAAGCAATTTATTGGAGATTTTTTGTATGTTTATGACATAAGCCTTTACTTGTGATATTCTTTTTGACACCAGAAGCATAAAACTTAGGACAATTCTTGACTTAAATTTATTTTATATGTTTTCCATAAATTATATGAACAAGTATATAATATCTTTTATTTCTTCATGATGAATCTTGAAGAAATAATTAGAGAATGTACGGTGTTAGTCTTTGAATCATATTCATGAATCGCACATATATTTGCTGTCCTTACTTTTGAATGTATATCTCTTATCAAAAAATACATATTCCAAATGAACTTCTTTAAATATTGACATACTTGCCATGGATGGAATCAACAGAAGATGAAAAAATATGATACTTTAAAATAGTCATTGAAAATGATTATAGAAAAATTCTTGAGCATTCCAAAAATATTCGATGCATCCATAAGAAAGAATGGCAGAATCTTTGCAGGAAAAAGGATTGTCCGCATAAAAAGTATGTAATGGACTGATAACAATATCTTGTCCTGTATCTAACGATACAAGGTATGCTATTGTAGACAGAATAGATGATGGTCTTTTTATAATATACCTTTTATCATTGATAAAGAATATAAACATACAGCACATTTCTATTTTTTTGAGTTAAAGTTCAGTTCGATAATGAAGTCATCATAGACATGATATATCTTAGTAAAATTGATATTTACACAATCTGTATCAAGATATTTTTGATATCATTTTCGCTTAACATGTTCTCACCTCCGTTTTATTGTTTACATCATCATTATAAGACGGTGAACATGAAAATACCAAAAAGTCATGTGGAAATAAAATGACACATGAAAAAGATCGTTTTGAAATAATACACAGAAAAAAATATGAAATGTTCCTACGAGTATTACACTTATTCTTCCAGTATGAAAGATGTGAATCATCAAGGCCAGAATGATCAGGATTGACGATTGCTTCAATGATGTTAGAAGAAATAGTTGTGGAATAGGGTACAAGAAAATCAGGAAGGATAGAATGAGTTCTTCCGCATTCCATGCAGATAATTCTTGTAATAGTAATCTTGAAAGTACAATTACTCATACAAAAAGATCTCTGGTAGTAGGCATGGAAACACCAGTGGCATTTTCCACAATAAGGGCAAGGAATCATATCCAAATTGATATTGGAAACAGACCGATTATAAATATGCTGAAGTAAATGACTTGATAGATGATGAATATGCTTAATATTTATTTTGATTTTAGTTATTATCATATTGTTCTTATGGGCGGAGATAATTAAAACTTTAGTCGAGAAATTTAATTATCTTTTTTTCTTTCTACAGATTTCATCATTAAGTGATGATAATAAAATTATATATCAAAAAAGAGAAACCACAAAATATATCAAACAAATAAGAGGAATAAATCAAAATTTTTAGGATTTGTATCTATATTAATAATATTTACAAAACTTCTTCCTATTATATTTGATTAATAAACTACCCCGTCGCAAATGTCCACCGGACATTTGCGACGGGGTAGTTCAAAACCTTTGTGATTACAACTTTAATAGTATTTGTTCATAGGAATCTTGTTTACCTTGATTTTTCACATATTCTTTTATTGTTTGCTCACTTACGTAGCGCCCCACGCTCGATGCAAAAAAACCGCCACTCCAAAAACTTCCTCCCCAAAGCTGTTTCTTCACTTCAGGATGTTCAGCAAATATGCGTTTTGCTGTTATACTTTTGATTGTTGTTATAATCTTGGTTGGACTATAATCTGGTGTTGATTGCACAAGAAAGTGCACATGATCTTTATCTGCACCTATTTCAAGAAATGTTTTCCAATCATATCTCAGCTCTATTCCTTCGCATATTTGCTTCAAGCTTTCATCCACTGTTTCTGTTATGACTATGCGGCGGTATTTTGTTGGACAGACGAAATGGTAAACAAGATTCGATACATTATGTGAATTATGAATATAAATACTATCTGGCATTTGTAATCACCCCAATGTTATTTTATAACATTGGGCACTACGCCGCAAGCAGCGGGGAAATGCCCAAGAGTAAAAAGTATTCACTGGATACTTTTTACTTATTATAAGAAATTCTAAAATAATCTAATGACTTTTTCATTGCATCCTGCGCTGTCAAGCATGTATCTCTAAAAAAACCTTTTTCTCTATACCATTCTTTAATTCCCCTATAATAAAACCACTTTAATTCTTCAGTAATAATAAAAGGTACAATATGGTGCTTTAGACATTCTTTAAACATAATAAGTCTTCCAATTCTTCCATTACCATCCTGAAAAGGATGTATTTTTTCAAACTTCACATGAAAATCTAATATGTCATCTAAAGATACATTTTTCAAATGATTATAGCTATAAAGAAGTTGTTTTATTTCTAATGAAACATTCTCTGGTAAAGTTGTTTCTTGTCCTCCTACCTCATTAGGTATTATTTTATAATCACCTACTTGAAACCAATCTTTCTGACTGTCCAAAGTTCCAACTTTCAACATTTTATGTAGCTTTTTTATAAAAGTTTCACTCAACTGATAATGAGCCTCTTCTATAATCATATCAATACATCTAAAATGATTTGTTGTTTCAATAATGTCATCAACATTAATAGCTTCTTTAGATACACCTATTGTATGTGTTTCAAAAATATACCTTGTTTGATCATGATTTAATTGACTTCCTTCAATATGATTAGAATTATAAGTCAAATCAATTTGTATCCTATGATATATGCCGCCAGATAAGTGGGAAGCTTTTTCTCTTTGTAAAATATCCAATAAACTTTGTTGCTTATTTCTTTGTCTAGGCTTTCTTTCAGGTTTCATAGCATTTTCAGGTATATTCCATGTTTTACCTGTTATAAATGCACCATCAATTCGTCCTTGTGCACAATAATTTCTTACTGTTCTTTCGGATAAATTCCATTTTTTTGCTATTTGAGATACTGATAAATATTTCATAAAATCACCATTTATATTATATACCTCTATCGGCAAAAAACAAACATTTTTTACATGTATATTTTTAAAATGTTTTGCCGATAAAACATCTTTAAAACACAATAAAAAAATCCCTTATTCATTAAGGGATTGTCATTGTTTATAATGATTTATATTAAACAAGTTCACTATCAAAATAATCAACATCTAATTGTTTGATTTCATAGGTTTTTACAACACTGACTCCTAGATTATATTTAATCATTAAGTCTGTTAACATTTTTCCATCGACCAAAATCAATTTCACTTGAAGTTGTTTTTGAGCATAATCAATAGCTTCTCTTGTAAATGTTGATGTTGTAATAAATAATCCTTTTGTGCCTCCTTGACCAGCAACTGCACCATAAAATTTTTGAATTTCTGGTCTACCTACAGCACTTCTATTCCATCTCTTTGCCTGAACATAGATATTACTAAAACCAAACTTATCTTCTTTGATGATTCCATCTATACCTTCATCTCCACAATAATCTGTTGAAATAATAGAGTCCTCATCATATGCATATCCCATTCTATCTAACAAATCTAAAACAAGTTTTTCAAAAAAGATAGGTTCTTTGGAAAGAATCATATCTAATAATTCATCACTTAATCGTGAAGAAATCATTTTAATAGACTGATCAATATTTTCTAATGGTGTAGGTTTTTTGTTTTCATCTTTCTTATCATCATTTTCATTATGACGATTTACAAAATCTCTAACATCATCATATTGCATTAAAAACTGATCATCTATATGAACTTGCGATGCTAATACTTTTTCTCCTTGAGGTGTAATCTGATAAACACCTCTTTCAACCGATCTAATTAATCCTGCTTTTGTGAGATAAGTTTTTGTCCATCCTATACGTTGATAAATAATTGTTTTATTACTATTTTCAAGTGTTTGTCTTCTTTCATCTTCAGATAAATTGAGTACATCTGAAACTTCTTGAACAATATCACGTACTCTTAATTTCTGATGTTTATTTAATACATCTAAAACTTCATTATACATTTCATTATATTGTGGTATCATTTATAATCTCCTTCACTTCTTTACAAGATATATAATACTTCTACTTTATTTTATAAATACTATGATCGGCATCTACAAATGTATCATAATAACTCTTTATCACTTGCTTAAAGTGGGCATCTCTTTGATGACATCTACGAATCTGGTCTTTTAAAATAGCATTGATATCATAATCTTTCATAAATTCTTCAACACTATTCATATGTCTTAATTTTCCATATTCTACTAAAGATTCAATAATTCCCAATATCTTTTCCTGAGCTTTGTTTTTTGGAACGTAATCAATTTCATCTATTCTATCCATGATAAACCATGGATCACATAACGTTTCTATATCATAATGCTTTTTGACTATTTTACATATGAGTTCAAGCAAAGCATCAGAATTCAGCATTTGTGCCCTATCATCAACAACTTCCCAACTAAGTCGATCTTTTTTAAAAAAATAATCATCAGTATCTGTTACACTCATATATTCTTTATACTTAATCAATATTTCTTGTTCAGTATACTGAAAACCCAACTTATTGATTTCTTTTAATAAGTCATCAATAGATAATATTTTTCAAATACTCTTCTCTTTGCTGATATCTCATAAAACCATCTTGCATTTGTCTCAACATTGCCATTTCTTCTTCGTAACTTAACTTCATATTAAACAACCCCTTTTTAATTCTATCATTATTATAACAGATTTTTCTTCTATATCATCTGATTTCCTTCGTTTTTTTGATCCAATAAATATTGAAAAAAGATCATCACAATAAATGATCCCTTAATAAGTTGATGTAACACTTTTTAATATTTTCCATATACCCTTTGTTTTTTTCCTTTAATTTTTTCTGCTTTATATTCTAAAGTTAAAAAGAAATCAATGATGATTTCTTTTTATTTTTCATAATGCTTTTTCGCAAGTTCTTTTAATTCTTCAGAAGTCATCATTTTTGTTTCTTGTCCTGTACATAAGGCTTCAAAATTACGATAAATATGTTTACTTATAATTTCTTGTGCAGGTTTCGCAATCAATGCTCCTAGTGCTTTCGCAATAAAATGAACACCTGTATTAATTTGAACTTCAATATCCAACTGTACTTCCTGATCATCTAATGGTATAAGTGTCAAATAAATAAAATCATGTTCATGCTTTTTTTGACTTGTACCTTCTATAACGACCTTCTTTTCTGCTTCATCGAAAGATGCTGTATAAACTGTGACAGAGTCAGATTCCTCATTATGTGCTTCCCACTGTGTATCAGAGATAACTTTTACAGTACTTCCTGGCTCAACATCTAATTGACTTGCTTTATGTAAGGCTTCCCAGGCAACATCCATTGAAAAATGAAATTTCTTTGAACTACTTAACTTCATAATATTCCTCCCTTAGTTATTATTCTAGCATAAAAGAGAAAACATAGATATCAAAATCATTTTTTGATTTTCCATTTAATCTATTTTTTTAAGATTCAATGCTTCAATAAACAATGTAACACCATCAACCAATAAGTAAAAAGCAATGATGTAATTGATTGCTAAAGCAGCAGTCACTGGCAAAATAAAGAAAATAATAGCAACAATAATCATGACAATACCACTAAGTGTATATGGTTTTGTATCCATAATTCTAAAATATTTTAATCTTTGTGCAAAAGCAATCTTTTCTGCACCATAAAACAATAAAATGAATGCAAGTATATATGTTAATGTCACTGCTGTCAACATAGATGGCATTATCATAATGAGTATACCAAATAAAATATGAATCATGCCATAAACAACATCAAATGGATTTTTAAAAAAACTGATACTCATATGATAATTGATAAGAGAATATATTCCATATCCAATCATCACAATACCTGCTATAATCTTGATAATATCATATATCTGAGAAGGGAAAAATAAACAGACAATACCAGCTAAAATCATGAGAATACTTAGCACAATATAAATAGTTTTCCATTTTTTTATTTTCTCATTCCAGTTATATTTAAATTCATCTATAAAATCAAAATCCCACATCATACAAATAACCTCCTTACAATTATTATTCTAATCCCTCATTGTGAAGATTAAATAAACAATCTTAAGGTTTTGTCTATGAAAGTATTATTTTATCTTATAAATGCTATAATCTGCGTCTTCAAAGGTATCATAATAACTTTGTAAGACTTTCTTAAAATGAGCATCTCTTTGATGACATCTTCTGATTTCATCCTTTAAAATGACATTGACATCATACATTTCTAACATGCCTTCAATTTTATATATATTTCTTTTTTTCGCATATTCTACAAGTGATTCTATGATCCCTAAGACTTTTTCCTGATACTGTTTTTTAGAAACATTATCAAGAGCATCTATTCTATTCATAATGAAATAAGGATCACATAATGTTTCCACATCATAGTTCTTTTCAATAATTTTACGAATCAACCATGTTAAAGCATCAGAACTTAAAAATCCTTTTTTATTTTCCAAACAATCCCATAGTTCTAAATCTCTTTCATAAAAATAATCATCTACATCTTTACTATTAAAGTATTCCTGATACTTATCAAGAATCTCCTGTTCACTTAAAATAATCCCATGTTTCGATAGTTCAAGTATTAAGTCATCAATAGAAATATTTTCATAATAATTCATTGTTTCCTTTAAACTTTCAAAAGCTTTTTGTATTTTTAACAACATTTCTAATTGTTTATTTGATTTCTTCATAGTTTACCTCTTTTCTTTTTGATATATTATAACAAAATTTTGATTAAATCATATCACCTTTAAGGAAATAAATCGTTTTATTATTCATTCTACACTTTTATTTGAAAACTATTTTTCCATCTTTTATAATTTATATATAAAAATAAGAGGTGATAAAATCATGATTATCTTTTTAACAAGTAGTCCTACTGGTCCATTAGATGGCAGTAGAATAGTAGATGGTTTAGATAAGAAAAATCATTTTGTAGAACAATTGAGAAAATATTGGAAAGAGCATAGTCGTTGTTGTATCATTGCCGCTAGTCCTGATGCCTATGAACAAAATGATGAGATGTGTGACTTCTTTAGAGAAACTTTTTTAAAAGAAAATTTTTCTATTCAATGTTTTGATCTGATTGATAGAAGATATAGTGACTTTACCAAAGATGAACTTCAACAATATGATGTTATTTTATTAGGCGGAGGTCATGTTCCTACTCAAAATCAATTTTTTAAAGATATTCAACTTCGAGAAAAAATTAAAGATTTTGATGGAATTATCATTGGTATTAGTGCTGGTAGTATGAATAGTGCAGACATTGTTTATTGTCAACCTGAAGAAGATGGCGAAGCTATAAATCCAAAATTTCAAAGATGGATAAGTGGTCTGAATCTCACAAAAACGAATATCATTCCTCATTATCAAATGGTTAAAGATAGATATTTAGATGGTATGAGATTATATGAAGAAATCACTTATAAAGATAGCATTGGTCATCCATTCATTGTATTAGTCGATGGAAGTTATTTACTCATTGATAAACATGAAACAATATATGGTGAAAGCTATCTCATTATTGATGAACATATTCAACTGATATGTCATGAAGATGAAACAAAATGCATAAATGAAATAATATAAAATCACATCATCAAAAAGTATATGGAAATGAGTTATTTCATATACTTTTTTGTTTTTCACCCTATTTAATAAGAATCAACAAACCTTTCTTTACAAACAAATACAATCTTTATATATGTATTTTATTTTTTGGTAATCGCCCATCTTTCAAGAACATAATCATCATAATATAATCAATAATTTCTAACAACAAGTTTATCCAATAATAAGTATACACAGAAATTAATTTACTCATTTCTAGAAACATCTCATACATCATATTTGCTTATCTTTTATAGAATTTACATTCTAAAAATCTATATTTCAAGATCCAAAACTTTCATAAAATACTGCTTTGAAGAAATTAAATGCAACAATCTAAACAGTTACAACATTTTCAACTAAATTTCAATACACTATATGTTGATATTAATCTCATCCAACAACGTGGTTGAACGGAGAAAGATGGCTATTTCAATACATCATATGTTGATATTAATCGGTCTTCAGAAATATCTATCCTACTGCCAACAACAATTTCAATACATCATATGTTGATATTAATCTGAAAGAACAGAAAAAGTTCTAAGGTTATTGGAAGAATTTCAATACATCATATGTTGATATTAATCTTTAAAAAGTATCCTGAAAGTGAGTTTGTTATATGATTTCAATACATCATATGTTGATATTAATCAGTTATTAGAAGAAACGAGAGACCAATTAAAAGACAATTTCAATACATCATATGTTGATATTAATCATTTTATGTTCCAACATCTTGCGAAGAACAAACATATTTCAATACATCATATGTTGATATTAATCATCCAATATAGGTTCGTTGAGATTATCCCAAGATGTATTTCAATACATCATATGTTGATATTAATCTTGATGGCAAAGAGTAAAATAGCAGGATTGGCAATATTTCAATACATCATATGTTGATATTAATCTAGATGAAAAAAAGCAGTCAAAAGAAACTGAAATCATTTCAATACATCATATGTTGATATTAATCTTCACAACCAAGAATTGACAGAGTGGTATTAAGACAATTTCAATACATCATATGTTGATATTAATCACTCAAATGGCTTATATCATGTTCCAATTTGAAGGATTTCAATACATCATATGTTGATATTAATCGAATAGAGAGGTTAGAAGATGGAAGAGAAATTCAAATTTCAATACATCATATGTTGATATTAATCAAGAACATGGACGGAACATTCAAGAAGTTTAGATTATTTCAATACATCATATGTTGATATTAATCGTGAAATAAGAAAAATGTTTGAAATTCATTGCCCATTTCAACACATCATATGTTGATATTAATCTACCTTATGGGCTAAGAAGTTAGGACATTATTATCCATTTCAATACATCATATGTTGATATTAATCCGATTTTAGCTGTGCCTCTTCGATAATTCAAGATATTTCAATACATCATATGTTGATATTAATCTTATTGCTTTAAAGCGTAAACATGCAAAATGTTTTATTTCAATACATCATATGTTGATATTAATCGATGTAGATGGCAGGAAAGAAGCATAGAAGATATGCATTTCAATACATCATATGTTGATATTAATCCCAGTAAAATCACTACCTTCTTATTTCAAAAAATGAAATAATAGTGATTATAACGATATTTTTTTAATTTTTTACCAGATAAAACAATAACATCTGATTATTTCCTCATAATTTAAATTTACACTGATATAATCAATGTTTTTTGAATTATAAAAAGAATAAACCCTGGTAAATTTAAATAATAAGATTATCACTTTCAGTTGTTTTATGACCTAAAATTTCTTCCTCAAACACACTATTATTGAATGTTTTAATAATACAAACAAAATCTTCCTCTTTATTTATAACGTCATTTAATTCATTTTTCAATAGTATAAGTTTTGAAGGTGTAATTTCTCCTCTAAATACTGAATATTGGTAATGGGATAAATATTTCTTACATATTTTAAAAACTTTTTGTACTCTTTTTTCTTTTATGTCATAAAAAACTATTGCATAATTATAATTGTACTTTTTCATCAACAACCTTCTTTCAATGAAAAAAATTCAAAATCTTTGTCTTCAAGTAGATATTTGATTAACTTATAACAATCCATCTTTATAGCTGTTTTATAAGTCATTTTACGTTTTAACTTCTTATGAAGGAAAACCATATCTAATCTTTTTTCAAATGCTTCAATAAAAATTTGTCTACCTTTATCATTAAGAATACAATAATTAACTTTCTTTTCAAAGTGCTCAGTAACTTTTAATTTTTTATTGTTAACAAGATCAAAGATAGTTTTAAAAACAATGACAGGTTTAAAAGATTCACTTATATCTAAGCTTAAAGAAAATCTAGCTTCACTTGGTTCATGTAAATAACTAATTGTCTGGTTTAAATGTGTCTGATAAATAATAGAAATACATTTTGTATATAAAAGAGAGTTGCCAAAAGAAATCAAAGCGTTAATAGGATTATCTGGTGGCCTTCTCACACGTTTATTCATTATAAAATCTTTAGGTAAGATATATTGAAATGAAGAATAAAACATTTGCCATAATGCTCCTTCTAAAAGCATCAATGCTTGTATATCTTCAACTTCAGTTAACTGTTCATGAAAATCTCTTCTTATCCAGTCTATAATTTTTTTAACTTCTTTATGATCATGTTTATAATAATGATAAAGTACCTGGTCAATATTCTTTGCAATTGCTGCAACAATCTTCTTTGCAATAATCAACCTTTTTGCAGAATTATAACTTTCCACTTCCTTTATCAATAATCTTCCACTTCTATACTGATCTTTAGGATAAAAAGTACCAGAATAATTTCCATAATAATTAAAGAAATGCACAACAATATGTTTTGTTGAAAGATAATCCAATAATTTTGTATTTATAGATATCTCATTCATACAATAAATTTCACTAATATTCTCAATAGGCAAATACACATTTTTACCATTTTTTCTAAAACATAATGAATTATCTTTTCGGCTTAATTCACCCATACTTGTAATATATTTTGTCTTTCCCATACACTTCACCTTATTTTATATAAAACAATAATCATAATAAGCACATTTCTTACAGTGTTTATTTACAACAACATTTGGAACTTCATGACTTTGTATGAGTTTTTTCACTTCTTCTATTTTATTTAATAACTCTTTTTCTATTTCCACATTTAATTCTACAATCATAACTTTTTTATCTTTATTTTTCTGAATAAACTCCAATTTTCCTTTTCTATCAATTCCTTTTTCTTTTAACACATATAAATAATAAATAAGTTACCATCGACTAGCTTCAACATCAGCATCACTTTTCTTTGTTTCAGTTAAATAATCTTTTGTTAATTTATCTAATTTAATATTGTCAATTGCTATTTCACTACTATCATCATCTTTATATTTTTCTTCATGCAATGCTTTACCAATCTTCACATCTTCACTATTATTTTCCATGTTTAATCTATTTGCATGAAGATAACATTGTCTAGGACAATGAATATAATAATTCATTAATGTTCCATTTATTTTCATAATCAAGACTTCCTTTAAAAATTATTCATTAAAGAATATCATAATCTATTTGTTCAAAGCGTTCTCTATTTAACTTACCATTTATGAAATAATCATCAGCATCCCAAATACAAAGAAGATCACCTATACAATCATTATAATGAATATCCATATTTTTAGAAAATTGATAAGTAAAGTAATGAAGTAGACTTCTAGTTTTTATTAACTCTATCTGCTTTTCAGCATAATCCATTTCATTATTTTCTAGCAACTCTTTATAACGATTCCATACTTCCAAACCATCAATTATTTTCCCATCATCAATTTCAATTTGTCTGCACAAAACCACAGTCACGATCCATTCATTATCATCTATAAGCTTCATTTTATTCGCAACCTCTCTATAATTCAATCTATAAACAATATCATCATAGAAATATTTCAATCCTTCTCTATCTGTATTTTGATTTCTATTAACCTTTAATGCATTTAAAACTTTTGTATAATAAAGAGAAAAATTTTTGTCTTCAAGAATCATTCTCATCTCTTGATTTTTTAATGTTAATGAATTGTCTGATCTATAATCATAACGATAAATAGTATGAAAATTATCAATATCAAAGAAATATATATCCCCACTTCCTAAATGTGATCTATTGATTCTACCAGAAAATTGTTCTTCATTATCTAATAATGAAATATTTTTATAACCTATATCCATATCAATATCAACACCTGCTTCTATAACTTGTGTGGCAACTAAAATAATCGGTTTTGTTGTTTCTTTACGAATCCTAGAAAGAATTCTCTGTCGTTCTATCATAGAATCATCACCAGTCAAACATTCAATAATAACATTACTTTTATGTGATTCTAAAAGTAGATAATAAAATTGATGAGCACTTTTTTTAGTAATAAATTCAATAAGAATTTTCTTACCAGAAGATACATTCTTTAAGACATGATCCTTTAAATCCTTTAATGATATTTGATAATCTAATAATTCATAATGATAATTTACTCTCTTTTTAAAAAGTGGATGCTGATAATATAGTTGTGAATCAGGTAACAATCTTGTAACACCACAGTTCATGTGAAGAAGCTGATCTAAATCAGGTAATGTTGCGGACATAATAATTATCTTCATATTCATAAGATCTGCGCACGCTTTTAACATTTCAATCATTTCAGACCAAATATAATTTTTATAACTTTGTATTTCATCTAAAACAACTACTGAATCAACTAATTGATGAAAACCTATAACATCTTCTTTTTTATTGCCAAATAGGATTTGAAAGAAACTGACATGTGTTGATAAAATGAATGGATAATTTAAAAACTGTCTGTCTAACAACATCTGTTGATATTTATAAGAATCATCTTCATCTTCTTTTTTATCTGGTGGTGGTGTTATTGAATTCACAACAACAATTTGATCTTGTAATTTCTTATCATTAAATAACTTTTCCAGATTGTATTTATTTTGTTCCACAAGTGTATTATACGGATAGATGTAAAACAATTTTTTTCTATCTTTCATTAAAAGGAAACTTAAATGAAGTGCCATGTTACTCTTTCCACTACCCATAGGTGCCTGCAAGAAGAAAATAGAATCAGTATTATGTTTTTTTAAGTTTCTATCAGCATCCAAAAACATTTCACATCTTAAATCATTAATAGATTGAACATGATCCAATGTTTTATTATTTTCATGATATTTTTCTTTTTCATAACAATGAATACTTTGCATTATTTCTGAACAATTATACTCTTTTTCAAAATCTTCAATACTTGTTATATCTCCTGACAACTGTATAGGTTGTCCATTTTGAATCTCACTAGTTGCATAATAATCACTCATCACCAACATAGAATATGCTAAACGGTAATAGAAATATTTATAATGTCGATTCTTTGTTAAAGAATCTTTTTCTTCAAAATAGTCTAAATAATCACATATTGATTGCATTTTCTCTTTTGTAAGATACCTTAATCCCTTATACCCTTTTATTGGTTTATGAAATAGATTGTCAATCAAGTTTTGAGTATTAGCACTTTTTAGTTCCTCAATAAATTCATAAAAATAATCCAAATGACTATGATGCTTAGAAATTAAATAAGTATGTTCGAGTACTAATCTTTCAATAAAACATCTATTTTCATTAGATAGATTTGGAATTTTGTCAAGTTCATTTAAGAAATAATCTATGTATATCAAAGATGATAAAAATGAGTGATGACTGCTAGTAAGTCCTTTATATTTATTTCCAATATTATTATTCATTTTTGCCTTTTGAAATATTGGATTGATTTTACCAAAATCATGAAAGGTAACTATATTGATAAACATACTTGTAAGAAATTCAAAAGTAACTTTTTGATCTTGGAATTGCATTCTTTCATAAAAAGTATAAATAATTTTTTCAATATCTTTATAATCATACAATTTCATAAAGTACTCTTGACTTAAATATATATGATCTTGTAAAAGCTCTTTTTTTCCTTCTTTCATATGAGCAAAAAAAGTATATTGATTATCTATAATATCATTATAATCAATAAAAGATAACATTTTTTTCTCCATCAGTATAAACTGGTTCTTTACCTTCAATCATTATAGCATCAGTTAAAATCATTTTAGCTAACTCATAATGGTTTGTACTTTCCTTCAGAGATATTGGTAAATATTCTTCATATTTAAATTGAATTCTAAAGAAATCAAAATGAAAATCATCTGATTTTGCTAGACTATCTATATGAATATTTTGAGATTCGTTAACCTGAAGATCAACAATATTAACATTTTCAATCGTCGCAGGATGATCGTTTTTACCCAGATAAGGTATATAAACAGCCTTTCTTTCAAGTAGATATTCACAAAGTTTTTGACTTTCATCATTATTCACCAAAACATATATAGTCCAACTTGGATTTTCCAACCATTGTTCTTTCACAATCAGATTGCCACCTTGCTCCTGAGAAGCATATCCTACAGAATTATTAAATCTCTGTACTTTCTTATCAAAACAACCATGAGCTTGATTAGGAATAATAGCAACTTTTAATTCTTTTAGCTTTTCATAATATTCAGGATATACATCAAACTGACTTTCATATCCATGGTACCCTAAAATTGCACCAAACACTCCCAAAAGAGCTGGTTTATGTATATTCCCATAGGTAAAGTAAAAATAACTATTCACTTCAGGATTTTTAAAGAATGCAGTTTTTCCTTTAAGAGTAAATTTTACTGCCTTCATGTTTAAACCTCTTTTCTTGTCACAATGTGATAATAATGAACGTTCGTCAAATCACAGTCAATTGCTGTTGTATTAGGATTATAATAAATTTCAACTGTTTGCACTTTTGATATAACATCTTCAAGAAGATCTTTTAAATGAATTGTAATCGTATTTTTATCTTCACCTTTTACAAATTCAACATATTCAGTTAAATTTGGTAGATATAATGTTGGTTCAGTTTCTACAAATAATCCAAACTCATTTTCACAACCTTCTTTTGAATTTGTAGCAAATGCTGTTGCACTAGATAAAGAGGTTTCTTTAAATTGCAGATAATCTTCTTCAGTATATCCATCTGTAATACCTAAACCAACAAACTCATTATAAGCATTAGGATTAATAACAAAAGGATAGAAATAATGTGCTTCATCACTGACAATCTTTGTTCCTAAAGTAGAATTTTTTGCATCAGCATCAGTTGCATCTCTAAATGGTGATAAAATCTGTTGTTCCTGTGCTTCACTATCTGGATATTTATTAAAGCCTTGTCCAAACTGGACAGCACCAGTGATAGAAATATTCATACCTGCTTCAGCAAATGTTGCACCAAAATTTTTGACATCAATAGCTTGAAACAAATTTTTTAATACTTCAGAAACATCTTTGCATTTTGTTAAATCTTCAACTTCAAATAGATATTCGTATCTTTCTCGTAATGTTCGAGGAACCAATGATACTTCTCCTTTTTTACCCTCTGATAATTTCATTGATTTAATGTATAAAACTTTTTTGCCTTCATCATTCCATTGCTTTTTCATAGGATATTTGAATGCCTTATCACTTCCATAAACATCACCTGTAGAAGTCGTTTTTGGATAACCTGTAAAATCAGCATTCCAATTTGCCATAACCGAACTTACACCTAACACACCATATACTCTTTTATTCATCTTTATTTTCCTCCTTATTTTTTTCTATAATCAATAACTGTGCATTAAAACCAGAAACTATATACTCTGGTAAAATACTATGAGTATCATATTGCATAATATGTTCTATTAATTTTTCACTTCTACTTTCAGGATAATAATCAATTGCATATGAATACTTTTTATACATCTGTATTAATTTCTGCTTGAGTTTTTTTACATCTTTACAGTTTAAATATTGATTTACATATGCGTGTGTCTTTTTTGATGATTTATTTAAGAACAAGAAATATTGTATTAACTGCCCTACTGCAAAATTAAATTCTTCATCCCCATCAAAATCCCAATCATATCCTTTAGGAAGATTAATATGTACTCTTAATTGATTTTTTACATTCATTATTTTTTCACCTATCTTTCTCTCATCATTAAAATAATCTAATAAAGACCATCTTAAATTCAATTGATGTTGAACCATAAATTGACTATTTTGACTCATGGTATTTGTTATTATATCCCATGACATTTTATCAACTATAGATTTTAAAACCAGTATATCTCCAGTATTCTTAAACAATTTTAATTTATCTCTATAGGTTAACAAACATCTTTTTAAATGCCCATCTATAATCTGAATATTATCAGCATCACTATAAAGATTTCTACTTAATTTATTTGCAAAGAAAACGCGATCAATTATATTAAAGATGCCTATAACACTATCTATATACTCATCATATTGAAAACCACTCTTTTCAATAAATTTTTCAGGTATTTCCATGTAATTTTCTAAGCAAAATGATTTGTTAAGTCTATTTGAAAACGATGAAACAACTTGACTATCTATAATCTCTGCTTCATTTTTTCCTTTTTGACAATGTATATAATAACCTTGAATATTTCTTCCAATGAGTTGACTATCATTTGAAATAGGTAATAATTCATTTTTACCTCCAAATGTATTAATATAAAAATCATAACATCCTTTAGAAACTTGACCCCATAGATAATCAAAAAACTGTGCTTGTAATAATGCTTGTTCCTGATTAACTAAATAGGGTGTCTTTACTTTTCTTGTCTTATTTAGTAAAAATGGCTTCTTAGAATTAAGATTCATATTGTTATTAGGTAGACCTAATATATCTTTTCCATCTTCAACATTGTAATCATTACTATTATAAAGATTTGGTAAAAGATATCTTTTGTTTTCTCTTTTATAATAATCCAAAGTTTTACTTTGATCACCAAATACAAAGAACACCTTAACGTAATCTTTTTTATCCAGATTGATACCTTCAAATATATCAGTATGTAAAACATAATCTTCAATACTATCAATAAGTTCGATATCAACTTGACCAATTTCTTTTTCTACTTTTTCATATAGTTTTCTTGAATTTGCTTTTTTCTCATACTTAGACATTGGATTTTTAAGAATAGCATAATACTTTTTTATAATATCATTATTGAGTTTTCCTGAAAGAATACTATCTTTTTTTACTGCCAAAGATAAATAATGACAAGAATGAATGACTTTTTTAGGATCTATAGGTTTATTCATTTCTAAAAGTTTACTGTAATAATCTAACTCTCGTATATAAGCATAATTTGAATTTTGTGAACCATTTGTTTGTTTTGATTTTTTATCATAGAAAATATCTATCGTTTCATTGATTTTCCAACCATCTTGATTATTCATTTCAATAAGGCGATATGTACCATCTTTAAGACTATATGAATCTGTAACAATTCTACTATCTTGTTGAACAATTTCACCAAACACTTCTAAAATTTCTTGAAGCAACTTCCTTACCTCCTTCCTTTATAAATATTCATAATTCATAAATCCAGATCCTCGAGAGTTGTTCTCTAAAACTCCCGTTCCCAATGCTAAATATGCTAATTTTTGCGCTCTTTCATTTTGTGCAATTTCAATACTTATTTTATCTCCTAAAAGATGAATATTTTTGTATGGAATTTTCACAGGAACTTTATTTTTAAATTCTATACAATCATAAATCATAAAATTCTCATCTAAATCTTCATCTAGAAATAGTTTATATTTTTTCATCAAATTATCTTTTAATCTTTTTTCAAATTCTTCTAATGACATATAGTTTTTCCAATACCCTTTTTCATCATTTTTAACGATAACTGGAGTAATAGAATATATTCTCTTTATTAATCTTTCAGAAATGATTTTCACTTCTCCGCCTAATGCCTCTATTTCATTAGTTTCATAAAAAGATAAACGAGACAAAAAATATTGAATCAAATTCTGTTCTACAGATCTTATTCTCATCGTATAATGATGATTCTTTTTATAAATTCCATCCTTTTCTATAGGATACAGAAAATCATGCACATAACCTTTATAATGATGAGCATTATGATATTCTTTTAGTTTTTCATCTTTGGATAAAGCACTGTCGATGAAATAGTTAAGTACATTGACTAATTGCTCATAATGAATATCATATTTCAATACTAATTTAACTTTGTATTCATATACTTTCATTTTCCAACCTCACTTCATTTGTAATTTTTTTGAGTAAAAATACTATATCAAAACATTCTCATATCCAATACTAATGTAAAATGATTAACCATTTATAAACATATTTTATATATCTCCCACTTCCCTATCTATAAATAAAATTGATTAATACAAATATCAAATATAACAATCATCAATAAGCTTACTGCTATTAAAACATATAAATCACTTTTTAACATGCTTATATAAGTTGTTTTGATAAAGTAAATTGTTATTAAGGTTCATATGAACTTTTACATTTCCATAATTTCAAAACATCTCATGTTGTTATTAAACCTCCCTCGTGCGAGAACTCGATCGACCTCTTCCTGATTTCAATACATCATATGTTGTTATTAAACTCCAAAGGCACCAGACCATTGAACGGTATTTCTTCCATTTCAATACATCATATGTTGTTATTAAACGACGTTATAAAGTGCTTGTATTCATAGCAAGTCAGTGACTTCAATACATCATATGTTGATATTAACCCTGATAATTATAATCTTTAAAAAGTATTTGAGAATTATTTCAATACATCATATGTTGATATTAATCAGAGAAATAGATGGCATGATCCTTTCACGTTATTAATTTCAATACATCATATGTTGTTATTAAACGTAAAAAAAGCCATGAAGCTAAAAGAGGTAGTTTAATTTCAATACATCATATGTTGTTATTAAACGTATACTGATGCAGGAGAGCAATATATAAAAGGTGATTTCAATACATCATATGTTGTTATTAAACTTATTAAGCTAAGAGATGGCACAGAATTGAACATATTTCAATACATCATATGTTGTTATTAAACAGGTGCTGGCTGACAATGTTCAATTTTGACAGACCATTTCAATACATCATATGTTGTTATTAAACCAAGTTATTTGGTGGCGAATGGAAACAAGGGTGTTTATTTCAATACATCATATGTTGTTATTAAACGCAACACGTTATCGAAACATGAATATAGAGCTATATTTCAATACATCATATGTTGTTATTAAACTTGACCTCTTTGATTAACCTGAAAATCAGGATTAATATTTCAATACATCATATGTTGTTATTAAACAGGAGAATTATTGGATATCATCATAACCTTTAACAAATTTCAATACATCATATGTTGTTATTAAACAGCCGGTGTTGTCAAGGTTGGTGAAAACCTAAAAATATTTCAATACATCATATGTTGTTATTAAATCCCTGGAAAATAAACATTTTCTTAATAGATAATTTTTAGAAAACTAAGGTAGATAAAGGATTTTCTCTATTTTTTACCAGCTATTAGGCGAAAAACTAACAAATATATAAAAAAGCAAAAATATATAGATAAATACAATACTTTTTTATAACAGGAAGGAAATCCACTTGGTAAAAAATAATTCTATATATGCATAAATCCTTCAGTATCCAAGCAAATAAACAATAAATATTTATAATCTCATTCCTACATTAACATTTTTGCTCTTGACGATTGTTTCACTATTCTTATCAAGAAGAATAATCATTTTCTCTTTTGTAAAATCACATTTCATTAAATGTTTCTTTTTCGAAGAAAAAATTTTTTAATAAAAATGCCTAGTTCAATCTTCAAGCAAATTATCATCTCCCATCCACTTTCAATTTACAAAAAGCATACTTTAGATGTTGATATTTAATTAAAATTCTTAAAAAATATAAATATTTAAAAAGATCTTATGTTGAAGTTCTATAAAATATTATTTTCTTCTTACTTATATGATATACCTATCACAAAAATATTGTCAATTTATGTTGTTTGATTTAAAAAATAATTTAATAAAAGTTTTCCATACAAAACATTAATATTCGTGTATAATAGACAATGGACATTTTATTGGAGGATTATAGACATGATATTAGAACAAATTCATCCAGATATACTGGAAATGGCAAAAGAATCAGATAGTATCTTAAGTGATATTTATAAAAGAATAGATGAAATAGCTTTAACAAACTCTAATCGTATTTTATCAGCATTTATAGAAAATAGAGTTTCTTATTCTGATTTTGCAGATATTAACGGATATGGAAATTATGATGAAGGTAGAGATAAATTAGAAAAAATCTTTGCGACTGTTCTTGGATGTGAAGATGCTTTAGTTCGCCCTCAGATTATGAGTGGAACAAACGCATTATATTTAACGCTTTCTGCTTTATTAAAACATGGCGATACCATGATTTCTTTATCTGGAGCTCCTTATGACTCTTTACAAGAAATGATTGGTTTGAGCGGAAATTCTACACAATCATTAAAGGCTAATGGTGTGAAATATGAACAGATTGAATTAGTCAATGATGATTTTGATGATGAGAAGATTGTAGAGAGATTAAAACAGAATAATGTCAAACTTGTTGAAATTCAAAGATCTAGAGGGTATTCACATCGTCAATCTCTTTCTATTTCAAAGATTGAACGTATAATTTCAAAAATTCGTGAAGTGAATAAAGACGTCATTATTATGGTCGATAACTGTTATGGTGAGTTAGTAGAAGAGAAAGAACCTGGTCATGTTGGAGCTGATGTGGTTGTAGGATCTTTAATGAAAAACCTCGGTGGTGGAATTGCACCTACTGGTGGATATATAGCAGGAAATCAGGAACTTATTCATATGGTTGCTGAACGTTTAACTGCTCCTGGTATTGGAAAAGATTTAGGTGCTAATTTCAACTTAAACAATACTTTCTTTAAAGGTTTATTTATGGCTCCTAATGCTGTTAAAAACGCTTTAAAAACAGCTGTATTTTCTGCGTATATGCTAGAAAAATTAGGATATTCTAATGTATCTCCTCGTTATGATGAACCACGCACAGATATCATTCAAACTTTAGAACTCAAAACAAAAGATAATTTAGTGAACTTTACACAAGGGATTCAACAGACAAGCCCTATTGATTCATTCGTTCAAGTTTTACCTGCCCCTATGCCAGGTTATCCTTTTGATGAAGTTATGGCAGCAGGTAGCTTTACACAAGGAAGCACCATTGAATTAAGTGCTGATGCCCCTGTTATTGAACCTTATACACTTTACATACAAGGTGGATTAACATTTGAATATGGAAAATTATCTATTTTACTGGCGTTATCAAATATGAAAGGGAAGTTGGATTAACAACTTCCCTTTTGTCCACCATCAATACGTATGACAGTATTATTAATAAAATTAGCTTCATCACTTATTAAGAATTTCACTAAATAAGCCACTTCTTGAGGATCACCATATCGATTGACCATAATTTTTTCAACTTCTTCTTTTAAAAACTCTTCATCATATCCGTCCAACTCATTTTCTGTTCCGATAAAACCTGGAGCAATACAATTGACATTAACATATGGAGCAAACTCAAAAGCAAGATTATGTGTCATGGAAATCAATGCTGCTTTAGAAGCATCATAATCTATACACATAGGATAATATGTATTGATACCATTGGTTGAAGAAATATTAATAATTCTGCCATATTCCTGATCTAACATATGTCGATAAACACGTTTACTGCAATTAAATGCACCTACAACATTGACATCTAAAGTCTTTCTAAATTCTTCAGCATTTTTCAAATGAAAAAGATTAGATAAATCAATAGCGGCATTATTAATTAAAATATCAACACCACCCAGTTCTAGTTCAATAGAAGATATCATCTGATTAACTTCATCTTCCTTAGAAACATCACATTGGATAGCCATACATCGTACACCATAATTGTCTATAATCATATCTTTTAATGCATGAGCTTCCTTTTTGGATGTGAGATAATTAATCACAATATCATAACCTTGTTTTCCTAATTCTAAAGCAATGGCTTTTCCAATACCTTGTGCTCCACCTGTAATTAATACAACTTTATTCATCTTTGAAAAAAAGAGCTTGATTAAGCTCTTCCTGCATACTTACCATCTGCTGTAAAGACAACAATTTTTTCTCCAGGTTCAATGAACTGAGGAACACGTAATGATAATCCTGTATCAGTCACAGCATCTTTTGTTTGATTAGATGGTGCTCCTTTAATAGCTGGATCAGTTTCTACAACTGTTAATTCTACTTTTTCTGGTACAGATACTGATAATAAATCACCTTCAAAGAACATTAATGAAACTTCTGAACCTTCAATAATATAATATTGAGTATCTCCAACTTGATCATTAGCTAATTCATATGTTTCATATGTTTCCATATCCATGAAATAGAATGTTGATCCATCCTTATATGAATATTGTGCTGTCTTTCTTGAAATATTAGCTTGATCAAATTTTGTATTTGCATTAAAGTTTCTTTCTTGAATTGCATTTGTCTTTAAGTTTCTCATTTTTGTTTTTAAGATAGCTGCACCTTTTCCTGGTTTCACATGTTGAAAGTCTAATACCTGGCAAGGATCACCATCAACAATTAAAGTTAATCCTGTTCTAAAATCTCCTGCTGATATAGCCATATTTTTCACTCCTTATATTTTTTAAGATTTTCTTTCATGCTTATTTTATCAATTTTATAGCCAATCTACAAGACTCATGCAGATATTTGGGTCTGTTTTTCTTATGAATGTGACTGAATATACTTACTCCACTTGATATAACCATATGTTGTATTTGTAAAGTAACCTAATTTAAGAACTAATAAAACATATTGTCCAGAAATCACATTAATAACAGCTTCAAGGAATGCACAAATATACCATGCAATCCATTGTTCCCTTAATCTAAAGAAAATAAACAATCCGTTCGCAATTCCTACAGCTGATGCACAGGCATCAATATATATAATGGCTGTTTCTAATAATTGGTTGTTGTAAAAATCTGTTGAGATATCTAAACCACTAATAAAATATCCTACAACAATTGTCCAAACAACAATACCTACAATAACCAAAACTTCTTGATATCCTTTGAGTTTTCTGACAACTGTCAATTCACTTTCTTCTTCATCTTTATGTCTTGACCAGTTAATATAACTAATAATATCAATTGGTAACCAGAACAATAATGTTGTGACCATTGTCGCAAAACGATACATTAAGACAACGCACATTGCTATTTCTACGATTTCTACGAATACAGAAACAAGGAAATTGTATCTTGATTGCTTAGAAATAAGTAACTCACAAAGAATATTCAAGAATGTATCTAGTAAATAAAGCAACATGATGATAATTCCATTAACACCATTTGCACTTTCTTCTGGAAAAATAACAGAAATAATTGTAGCCAATACCATGATTGATAAAAACCATGATTTTTCATATGTTGTAAACTGTTTTGCAAATAATGTCATAATTAATACAGATATCATCAAAATAAATGAAGCAATTCCAAAGTTAAACACAGGTGTTAATTCATTGGCTTTGACTTGTCCATATGAATGTTGTATTTCCTGATTTGTTATATTTTGATGATCAAAATAGAGCTTTGTTCCATTATCTGTTTCATACTCATATGCTGTAATACTATCATCTTCTAATTGAACGTACTCTTCATATGAATAAGAAACAACTAATTCCTTATCCCCATTTACATATGTAACATCACAAACTGTATTATCCTCACTATAATCTTCCAGTTCCCTATCCCTAGTCATTTCTATACTTTGGATAAACTTTGCATCATTAACATTAGCATTCACCTGGAACATACCGTATCCAATAGATACAATAGAAGCAACACATAATAAAATGGAAATAATAACTTCTGCAATACGTAACCCTTTTCTAGGCTCCATATTGGCTTTAAAAAACTTTATCATATCAAACCTTCTCCCCCCCTATCATTTGCATTTATAACATGCTTTCCTATTATAAACTATTTAGATGGAAGATGGTATATTATATTATGAAATTTTATGAATAAAAAATTTTTTGTGAATTGAAAAATTAAATTCCATATCCCTTTGAATAATAATATATTCTTATTTCTTTCCGTTTTTGTTTTATTTCATTTGCAATCTAATAAATTCAGGTGTGAAATAGTTATGAGTAAAGAATATATATAAATTAGAGCAATAAACTTCACTATTTGCTGTTCTTATCTATATCAGTTACATCATCAGTTACATCATTTTATACACTCCTACAATCAATTATATCCCAATTTGCAAAAGCGCCCTTAGATTTTACATATGTGGATTCTTGAATAGCTAAACAAAGTAATTTATTAGGTCGACTCATCCCTACATAAACACACTTGCGACTTTGTTCGACTTCTTTTCCTGATCCTAACTTTCCAACACCTAAATATGGCAATATACGTTTTATATCTGATGATCGATTTTTCTCTGTTTCCAAATATAAGGTCGCATCATGAGTTTCACCTTTAACACCATGGACCGTATCAAATACTATTTTTCTTTCATAACTTTCATCAAAAATAATATTCTTTTGTAACTTGTACTGACTCTTTACAGTTGATTTATCCATATAGTAAAACGGAATTTTTGAAATTACATCCCCATCATTGCATTCCTTTCCTATAATATTGGTAACTATATATTGTATTTCATAATTAATTTTTTCTATATTATAATCCTGCAGCATAGACAAGTTAATCAAACAATCCGTATATAAATCATAATATTTGTCAAAGAGAATCTTTTTTATAGAAGTTAATGTATATTTAGAACCTGATTCAAGGTTAATTCTCCCCATAAAATTAAATATTTCACATAAGATTTTTCGAACTTCTTTTTCAGCTAAATAAAGTTTTCCTTTCTTCATTTCTTCTGCAATTATATAAAGATGGTTCCAGTATCTGTTTGTTTTTCTTAAGTTCTGATTTGGATCAAAGCCATCCCAATAATCACCTATTTTCAAACCTTTTAATTCTTCTCGTTTTACAAGTCCAATGACTTTATAAACACCATCCGAATCAAACAATTCATATTGGTTCAACACATCAATAAATACTTTAATAACTTTATTTTTTGAATTGTCATTAAATACAATTAGTGTCGGAATATATTTTAAATATCCTCTTGTTGACTCAATTTTTCTTTTACCCGTCCTTAAATTCACTAAAAAATCAGCAATTTCTTGACCATATCTATTAGAACAAGCCATTTCAATACTATCCTCACCTGGATTCCAATCTTCCCTATCATTATTATCCAAATCATATATTGCTTGATCAGGATCTCCAACACGAAATATACAGGTTACATTTTTATCAAACAGTTTATTCAAAACTTGTCTTTGTAATAAATTACAATCTTGATATTCATCCACAAACACATATTGAAACCTTTTTGAAAATAAGTCAGTATATTCCGAAGTTAATTGTGAAATCGCCTCATTTGCATATTTATAAGCATCAGAATATGTAATTATCCCATTGTCTTTTAGCAAAGATTCTTTTGCTTGAATATATTGTATTGCTGATAAAGAATCTCTACCTGCAATAGCTTTCTTTTGACCATAGACATACAAAGCACCATCTTGGCAATATAAATTTTGAATATAGTCAACTTGATTACTAAACTTGCTAGAACCATCTTTAACTTTATACTTTATAAAATAACGCAAACTATTATATGGAGATGTCTTGCGCATATCTTCCCAAATCAAATTATAAAAATAATTTGCGTATGTTATATCATCAACAATCTGAATTGATGATTTTATTATATTTTTCAAATAAGGTCTCGTGACATATTGATCAATAAAAGATTGTATAGTCCCTACATAATTTGGATAACCCATTAACTTATCAGCATACTTACTTAATTTTGTTTTTATTTCATTAACTGCAACATTTGTATGCGACAAAACACATACTCCTGTTCCGTCAGGAAAAGGCATTTTTTCAGCCAATACTTTTAACTTAGCAAGTAATACTGTCGTTTTTCCACTCCCCGGGCAAGCTACAATTTCAGATGATTTCCAACAACGGATAACGTTTCTTGCATCATCTGCAAAATGACATGATTTAGGTAACAAAATTTTTTCAATTTCTTCTATTTCTTTATCGGAAATATGTATGTTACACACTCAATTATCATTCCCTTCTTTAAATTTCAATGTTAACTGAATATTTTATAGCTTCAATCAAGTATTTAAGATAAGGATCAGTCATAACTCCATTTTTAAATTTCTGCTTCTTAGACTCATCAATCTTGTATTGATATAGATCAAGGTCAAACATATCTAATTCTGTAATTCCTTCAGGTAGTATAGAAATATTTATCTTTATCAATGCAGCTAAACATTGTGCAACAATAGCTTTTAGATTGCTTTTTCCAGAATCATCTAACATCAGCTTATATATCTTATATGCTTTTTCAGAATCAGATAAATCCTTCCATTTCTCGCAATCTTCTTTAATTTCACTTTCTATTTCATCCATTTTATCTTTTGTAAGTATATATTTATCACTATTTTTTATTTTTTTCCCACAGCGGATTGCTTTATGGAATAATTTTTGAAGACAACTCAACGCTAAGCAATACTCCAACGTCCATCTAGGTGAAACAAAGCCTTTAACTGATCCCATTGTATATTTATTCTCTTTTTTTAAAACAGCTTCTTTAGTTTCTTGTATTCTTTCATCAAAAATCTTATTGCTATCATCATTTTTATAAGTAGGCTCAATATCACAATCTGTAAGCACTGATACGGGTATGTCTATTTTATCACCATCATTTCTTATAAAAATTTTAGAATATCTTAAAAAAGCTGTACTTCCAACATTAACTATAGAAACACCATATTTTTCAAGTGGACAATCTATAAGATCAGCTAAAATAGGAAGTAATAGATTCTCGGCATCACCTTCAACCATTAGTATTCCTCTTGCAAAAAATAGATTTGCTTTTGTTGCGTCTAAAAATCGTTGTAAAAATAAATAGTCTCCTTTTTCTAATCCTGTATTTTCATACGCCATATCATAGGCAGCTTTATTCTTTAGTAAAATGACATTTTTTAGATTTATTTTTGAAGCCAAAATTGTACTATGTGTCGATATAATAATTTGTGTGCCCGTATGATCATATTCTTTTTGTAAATAATCTATTAGCCTAAGTTGTGCTTGTGGATGTAGGTGTGCTTCTAGTTCTTCTATTAAAGCAAGTCTTAATCCACCAACCGAATCAGAACTTAACAGCAACAATTCTGCTGCAATAAATAGTAGATTTAATTCTCCCAATCCTGGATTCACCTCTGAAACTCTTAAAGATAGGCTCTCTAATATTTTCTTTAAGTGAATATCAGTAACTTTCACTTGCGCTTCCGACGATGTTTCTGCAACATTAAAAGCAGATAAATTATTTCTAATGGTATCTAAAACAACTTTTCCTTCATCTTTAGTAAAATAATTTTCTATATCTTGATTAGCCTTTGAAAGAATTTCCATAAGTTTATGCTCTTCTTTGTTGATAAACAGCGAATGTCCAGATAATATTTGGGCAAATCTTGAATTCCTCCCAGCACTCATTTCTCGCTCAGCATCCCTAAGAGGTTTTAAGTATACAGCCTTGAGTAATTCTCTTGCTTTTCCATCTAAAACAAGACCATCTTCAATAGAACCAACGCGTAATTCAGAATATATTCTATTCTTGTCTTTCCAAGCACGATAAAATAAATTCAAGGAATACTTTATTATCTCTCCACATTTCTTAAAACATAAATATTCGATAAAATTTTTTGCTTCATTTTGAGAAAAATCATCAAGTAAACACTTGATTTGAAATTCATTTACCGCATTTCCATTTTCATCCACATAAAAATCTTCATCCATCGGACGAATGTATTCGTTACTTTGAGTAAGAAGGATAAGTTTAAGAGCATCTATAATTGCTGTTTTACCTGCATCATTTTCTCCAATTAGTGCATTTAATCCTTTATGAAAACATATTGATAAACCGGGTGAATCATCTTCTGACTTAAACTGTCTAAAATTGTAAAGTTCCAATTTTGAAACAATCATACATTCCCTCCTTTTTTCATAATCTTCCAAATGAGATATGATTAATATTTCTATTTACTCATACCGGGCTCTATTCTCAACCAAGTGTTAAAAGCAGAATTCAATCATATCTCATCATGTGAAATCAAAATATATGTCCAAAGATTGCCATCACTCCATGCATTCCATTATAATACAGCCTTACAATATTCTTTAGCTATTTTTTACTTTTTATATAACATGCTCACTCTTAAAATCGCTATTTATTTTTATATCAATCATAAAAATTTCGTTGTCTGTTTCTACAATAAAATATGGTTCGTATCCATTTATTTCACTCAATCTATAGTATATATTAAACTGTTTCGGTGAACAATTCAGGGCTTTTGCGATATTTCTTATGCTAATACCTGAATTTTTAAATTGGTAGATACAGCAGCGTTCATCGAGTTTTTATATTATGTTGAACTTGTTATGATAAATTATCCATCAAAAATAATTTTAAAAATCATCATATTATGTCTTAAGAACAATACAATTATATTAAAACATAAAATATTAATTGATAAATATTTTATGCAATACATATTTTATCATTTGATAATAAATTAAAATTGAAAATATTCTTATTAAAATAGATAATAATCCTTTCATTTAATTTATCTATTACATCTCCCATTTCTGTTACCTCTTTAATTCTAGCAATAATCTGTCTCCTTTTTAAAAACTTCGTTTGTGGAATTGATTCATTAATACTATCTGGCTCATACCAATGAATTATCAAAATCCTATTATTACTTTGTTTTAACCAATTGATTATATATACCCACCAATCTTTATCTGTAAATCCTATAGATAACCCGTAAGTAACAATTATTAAACTGTTATTAATAAGTTGTCGTGCTCTCAAATCATTGCCATTTCCTGCAGTAGCGTTCATTTCCTTTTTTATCATTAAGCTTGAATAATCACTGTTTTTTAAATCATCACTATATATTTGACTTAAATCATTTACACCTAGAATCAATCCATTATCCAAAGTACCATGAACATGAACTATATGTCCTATTGATTCGTTATAACTATTTCTTTGGAAAGTATGCTTTGATATAATTGAAGAAGTTTCATTACATATTTCAATTAATCGATCTAAAATCATTGTATAATTAAATACAATAAAATTAAAAATATATGGTTGATTTTGATATTGATAAATTTTTTCGCCGATTAACTGTTTATCAGCATTAGATCCTAATTCTAAATAAGATTCTAATGATTTTTGCATTTCTTTAAATATTTCCGCGCTGTGTTTTTTATAATCAATATGATTTATTTGCTCTTTTAAATAATTTATTAGTAGCTGTATCAACTCTAAATAATCTTCAGTATACTTTTGTTCTTGTCCTTTATTTAAAAATTTAGTATATTTTCCCAATGTTTCTTCCAAATCAGACCATTTATCATACAGTTGATTATTTTTTTGATCTTTTTTCATCCATGATTTTATCAAACTATCATCACGCGAATTTTTAATATAATATGGATAAAAATCAGAATATTTGGTTTTTAAACCTATACTAATATCAAATCCATTTCCTATTAAATACGTGATATTCATTACTTTTCCTCCTCACTTATCCCAATGCAAACTAATTAAATCATTAAATATCATAAAAATTATAAATGTCAGTCACTATATCTTCCTTAGGTAAAATTTCAATTAATTTTGTGCCTTCGAACAATTAGATAAAAAATTTTTCTCTTATAATACTTTTTGCATTTTAAATAAAAGAAACACCGCAATATTAGCAATTCAATTATCTGTTAAAGTGCAAGACATATGACAGCTTTATTAATATTTTCTAATAAAAAGATGAATCAAAAACAGTCCAAAAGTAAATATTCACCATTCATTATAAATAATATATCATATAATGCTATATATTGTCACATAATTTAAACATTCGCGATAGTGTAAAATAGTTGGGAATATGACATAAAAAAGAAATCCTTTATAATTTTTAGTTGTAAAACACAAATTACTGAGGATTTCTATGTCAACTAATCTATCATAATCTCACAATTTCATAAATGCTTTTCTAAATTTTCATTCTATGATTCCTACATCTTTTATCCTTATATTTTTATCCTTATATTTTGAGAATCTAACTTCCTCAATTTGTAGTTTCATAGGATATAATATCTTTTTATCTCTTGTACAGAACAAATTGCTAAAGTCTTCTTTTTATTTAACTAAAGAAAATAATCTTATCATTCAAAAAACAAACACATTCGAACTCTTGTCAATACTCTTGGAACGATTTCTTTTCCCAGAGGAAGATATGTTAATAAATCTACGAATAGAGCTTTCTATTTTTGAGTTTCGGCAAGAAATAAGAGGAACCTGTTATAGATTCCTCTAACTTGCGTCCTTGAGCCATTTTCTATTTTACTGACGATTCAAACCCGTCACTCGTCATCATAGGATGCCTTGAGGTTGAACATCTCATCATTAATGCATATTATACACATTTAAATAAAGTCCATAATTTTCAATATTAAAATCAACCATAAAATTTTTCAAAAATGAAAATATTATTTTTGGAAATAGATTAATAAATGATTTACCTTCAAAGTAAAAAGGAATTCATTAACAATCACAAAAATTGATTATTTTAATTCATAGTTCAAGTCTATTTTTACAATAATAGTTTTAACTAGGAATCATTGATTTTTTGACACTAGACTAAATTTCAAACATAGTAATAGATGAAGTTACTTCAAATTTTCTAACTCCTTTATTGCATCTAAATAATCTCTTTCTACATCACTTAATGTTCTTGCTTTATATTTTTTATACTCTGTTTCAGCTTTTTCCATAGCTTGTTGGTGAGAAACCGAACCATTACCAACTAATAATTGTTCTCCAGTAACTGTTAGAATATTATCTAGGTGTTTGACCCAGTCTTCCATTGTCATCACTTGTTCACGCTGTGCTTGTCTTTCTGCAAAATCAAGATATCCTGACACAAGTTGTCCCATTGCCTTTAACTCTTTTTCATTGAGATAATTCTTTGCAATTTTTGCTTCTCTTAGTGTTGGTTGATTACCTGCAAAAGTAGTTAAACCCATAAATTCCTTTTCAGCATCTGCTCTATGATAAATAACTTCAGCTGCAGTCTCACCATGAATAGCATAATGAATCTTATTTTGTACTTTTTTAAAGAATTGGATAGAAACATCAGCTGCTGGATCATAATCAATACTTGTAGCATATATTTCAAGTATCTGTCTATAAAATACTTTTTCAGATGCTCGAATATCTCGGATTCTTTCAAGCAACTCTTTAAAGTATCCTCCACCGCCTAATTCTTTTAAACGATCATCATCAAGCACAAAACCTTTTTTCATATATTCTTTAATAAGATTAGTTGCCCATATTCTAAATTGAACTCCTCGTTTTGATTTTACACGATAGCCAACAGAGATAATTACATCTAGATTATAATATTCTATATTTCTTTCTACTTGCCTATTACCTTCATTTTGAACTGTTGCAAAATTTGCAACAGTTGCCTCACGAACTAGTTCTCCCTCTTTATAAATATTTTTAATATGTCTAGATATAGTGGATTTATCCCTCTGAAATAATGATGACATTTGATCTAACGATAACCAAACTGTTTCATCATTAAAAGTTGTTTCTATTTTCACCAAATCATCTTCTGTTGTATAAATAATCATTTTTGAATTATTAACCATTGTTATATTTCTCCTGGTATATTATATTTAGTCTCTTATTTAAACATTATATCATAAAGTGAATTAACTATCATTTGCTTTTATTTTAATTTAAGTTTTTCATCCTCTTTTTATAAATCAAAAATTGTTCTTCAAATTAAATTTCTATCGATTTTAGAAAATAAAAAAAGTGCTAACACATTCTTCGAAAATATAATTATTTATAAAGGTTATTCGAACTCCATGAATTCATATAAATTTATTAATCTTTTTAAATTAAGATATAAGTTCTATTTCTCTAAGTTCACAAATTCGTTATAAAACTTAAATTACAAAATACAGTAGGGTCATTTTTAGATCAATACTTATTTAAAAATTCTAATTCCTAAATTACATCTAAGTAATCTCTTTTTACATTGTCTGTGTATGTTTTATTGAATATAAAAGTTATTTTTATACATATACATTAAACTCTCTCATTCAAAATTAATATGATTTCATTTTTGATTAACAAAAAATCCATTACATATAAAAAAGGTATCCATTCAAGGATACCCAGATATAGCACTGCATTTTATAACGCATAATCTCTTACAGCTTGAACAACACTATTTGAATTCCATCCAACCATAACATTAGCATTCTCACTAACTTTACTTGGGATTCTTTCTTGCCCTCTAGGTTTCACACCGATAATAGGCTTTTCTAACTCAATTGCTACATCAATTTCATAATCAATCCATTCACTATATGAAACATACATTCCTGAGAGAATAATAATACAACTACACTTTTCTATTCTAGTTCTTAGCTTATTCTTAAGTTCCTTCTTACTATTCACATCAAGTGGATTTGAAAGTGGTACAGAATAATTTGACCACATAAAATATTTCGCATCATTTAACCATCCTTTTATGGTTTCATAATCAGAATTGTAATCCCATGAATGACTAATCAAAATATGATAATTTCTTAAACTTGACATTTTACTTTCCTCCTTATATTCTACCTTCTTTTACTAATCGCCAATATTGTTTTCCTACCGCTGTTAATTCACACGATTTTGAGTTCATTGCGGCAAAATACATATGTTCTTCACCAACAGGAACAACTAAACCTATACCTTCTAGTTTTTGCAGATCAGCAAATATAGAAGTGTGTTCTGTATCAGCATATGGTTCTATTATGTTGTGAATTTCTTCTATTCTATTAGTTGGTTCAAATGATGGATCTAAATTAAATTTAAAATCTTCTGTTTCAAAATACGTACTTATTTTACGGAGAATAGAAATATCAACTTGAGGTTTTACTTCTCTTAATGATGTAAATCTAGTTACATTAGTTTTAAATATTGGTCTTTGTTCCCAAGGACCTAATGCTTTATCAATAAATGCATATACACCAGCAATTGAGATATGACCTGTAACATCAGCCGCACCACCTTTTAACGCTTCTATTAATAAAGTTGTAAATACTCCATGTCCGTTAACTTCCATAGAAGGTTGATTATTTCGACTTGCGGTCATAATAGTAACTCCCTCATTGATGACCGCCGTATTTTGCCCATTTGTATTAATACTCCCCATAAATCCAGAATAACAACTATCTAGAATGATAATTCGCTCCTTACATTTTGAATTATTTGCAATTGTTAATATATCTTGTAAAGATACTCCATAGTCATATTTGGAAAAATCAGGTGTTACTAGATAACCACCTACTGAATCAATGTGTCCATGTCCTGAATAATAAAATAAAGCAACATCAGCATCTCCCTCAAAACATTTTTCAATTAATTTTCTTAATTCGCCTTTCGTCATGACATTATTCTTCTTCCAAACAGAAAAATTAGGATTTCCATTTTCATGATTGCTCAAAAGATCTTTTATTGCTTCAGCATCATTGCAACAACCATGTAATGGACAAGAAGGATAATCA
This sequence comes from Clostridium sp. AUH-JLR23, assembly GCF_964238065.1. Taxonomy (NCBI): domain Bacteria; kingdom Bacillati; phylum Bacillota; class Clostridia; order Eubacteriales; family Clostridiaceae; genus Clostridium; species Clostridium sp. AUH-JLR23. The sequence continues at coordinate 6,886 of NZ_CAXSKY010000006.1, read as the reverse complement.
TCTATCCCTACTACAAGTGCTTTTCGTTCTCCCATATATATTCTCTCCTTTCTGTTATACATACTTTCACTCTATTCCTAAAATCAAAAATAGTTTAATTTTGGTAAATAGAAATATTTTTTGATCAATTTTTCCAAAAAATAATCAAAATTTTTCTTTTGATAATTAGATTAATTGACCTAACAATTTAAAAATGCTATTCTTAATAAGAAATCATTATGCAAATAGCATATTTGAATCTCAAAACACATTTTAAGTTATTGGCAGTAACTTTGTAATGTGTTTTTTATTTACACTCATTTTGCACCACCCCCTTAAAGCAAAGCTCCATACTAATACCATGAATCTCGTTCACTTTGTAATTCTTCCTCCATATATGGATCATAATAATCAGCCCTTTTAGGTGCAATTAAATCAATAAACAATTTATATTTTAATAAAATACTTTCATCTATAATTTTTTCATTTAATGATCTATTGCTAAAATCTATCTTTCGGAGTGTATCTAATCTTTTTTGAGCAGCTACCCTAGATACTTTAAACCATGACATTAGATTATCAACAGTAATTTGTTTTCCTCTTTTTATCAATTCATTAATTATTTGTTCAGGCATTAACATCTGAGCCGCAAAAAAATTTGTCTCTATTTCATATTTATCATACATCCTTTTATTGTTCAAATCATGTTTCATCAAAACATGTCCTAATTCATGATTTAAACTAAATCGTTGCCTCTCTTTAGAAGTAATTTCATCATTATAGAAAATAATTCCTTTTCCATCTAAATCATGATAAATTGCATCTGATGATCCGAAAACATTCATATCTATACCATACATTCCAGCTTTTAAATAACTTCGGCACACAATATTTGTCTTTTCTTTAATCACTTTTTTAATCGAAAAAGGGAAAGTATTGATTACATTAGAAGAAACCAAAACATCATTAGCCTTCTCGATTGCTTTTTTAAAATCAGGTTTTACATCATTATTACAAATCATCTTCTTCCCCCTCATCATCTTCAAAAATATCTTCAAAAACAACTTTTAGCATTTTTTCAGCCTTATCGATTTGCTTATCATCAAGTTGCTCCAAACCACGCTGAATATATGAAAGTTTTTTATTTACAGGTTCTATTTCACCTTCGATTCGATTACCTAAAAGTTTATCAATCGACACATTATACATTTGTGATATTTTCATTAAAATATCATCTCGTGGAACTATCCCCTTATTTTCCCACATACTTACAGCGCCCTTTGTTACACCTAATTGATCAGCAATCTCTTGCATAGTTAATCCATTGTTATTACGTATTCGCTTAATTGCAAAACTAAAATCCTTATTTGCCATAATATCCTCCTACTTTAACTTTATTTCATGTACAATAAAATTATACATGTTTAGCAACGCTGTGTCAATGGTTATTATACTTGTTTATTATGTTAAACAAAAATCTTGATTCATATCTATCAATCAAGATTTTGCAACTAAATAATACAAAATGTGTTTTCTATCAAAGTTTTTTAACTCACATAAACTGAACACATGGCTTGAACCAAACAAGTGGATAATTCAGAACTGCGCGTAGCTTTAATAAATAATTTTTTTAATATCTTTATTTTTTCTGAAAATAAAAATTCATAAAGCTTTACATTTAAGTAATCCGAAACATCTTCTATTAAATTAAATAAAATATTATAAGTTTCTTTTTCTTCGAAATTTTCCATTAGAAAATCTGAAAAAAAATATATATTTTTGCTTTATCCAATGGTTTTAAATTATACCTACAAACAGATCTAAAAAAGAGGTCAAATTCTTTTTTATATTCGTCCTTAAGATATTTGTTTTGAATATGTTTTCTTAAAAACTTCATATATGTTTTTTTCTCTTTTGTATGTGTCCGATTGTATACTAATTCCTTCGTTACATTTTTAATTGCATATATAGTGTTTAGAAAAATATTAGGATGACATTGAAGAAAATCTCTCGAAATACAATCAAAATCCAAAATTAAGCCATAAACTTCAAACCTTAAATATCCTTCTAAATTAATAAGAGAGCTTTTGGTATTCTTTACATAACTACTAATTCTTTTAAACTGTTTATTATAATCTTCCATAAATTTTACCCTCTTTAGAAAATCGAATTATTACGCTTTGACTGAATTTTCCGGTGTGACGGAGCCATGCTTTCCATTAAAGGAGCCACCTATCATTCCAGTGGCGAGAGCCATCTTATCCATAAATGAGAGCCAGTAACTTTTCAGCACTGACTCATTTTTTATTTGATTTTTGAGCATTCTTCTCTCTTGGATTTAACTTACAGTAAAATTATGTATGAACTGTTAAGGACACGGTATAAAATGGCATCTGCTACTGGTCCTTCCCCTAACTTCTGATACCATCCTTCTGAAGACCATTGGGCTGCACAGTATCGTAGATTTTTGTTAGAAACTAAAAAATTAAAGCAACTATAGTAGGAAGTGTTGGTAATATTACTAACCATATCATCTCTAGACTAAGGAATAGTAATTTCTTTAATATCGTAACGCTTAACAATGCGATTCAAAAAGAATTGATTCAACGATAAAGCAATTTGTCGTTGGCTTTTTGTTGTATAAAAACACCTCCTGACTATGCAAGATGTAGGAGTCTGTCCTATAAAATAATCTCACACCAAGAGGTGACTCTATTTACGGGTTAATGTATTTTTAAACATTGGCTCGCATTATCGGATTGTGTGGCTCCCAATTCCGGACGAAGTGGCTCTATGTAAGATTCATCCGTAAAGAAGCATATATTATTATTTTATAATACCGCAGCTTCAGTATTAATCAGTAGTTTTCATTTGTTTTAAAACAAAAAACGTAAAATTGCAGATGAACCCTATGTGAGTGGAATACTCACTTTGATAAATCCACAATTATTTTTATCGCATATATTTTGCTTATTTTTTGTTAAATCAAGTATATCTCTTTTATTTTTTAGTCATTTTTTAGTCAAGAGCATTAAAAAAAGCCCATAAAATACGGACTTTCTTACATTTTATACACTATTCAAATTCGACAAAGCCTAATCAATTTTGTTTAGAGATTATTCTCTGTCGTATTCGTGGTGCTTTTGAATATTTGATGTATCCATATTATCCTGCCTATATGGGCTAATGTTATCAATTTGTTATCGGGGTTGATAACACTGGCTCTGAAACTGCGGATAATAACAATATGTTCTGGCTCACATTATAAGCGATTTTGTTTAGAAAATCAAGATATTAAAATCGTTTCCCAAAGACATTCTATAACACAAATAGAGCTCTTTCATAGTCTTTAACATAGTATCTGATATTTTTCCTGCCTTTTTGGACAATCGTATGTCCTTCCGCTTCCAACTTTTCTTTCTGAGCTTCTATGCCGCCGGGATATTTGGCGTTTAATTCCCCATTCGCCTTTAAGGTGCGCCAATAAGGTGTTACATCCTTGGAACGCTGATAGCTCGCCCACGCAACAATCGAAACAAATATTCCTGCTGTAATCGGCTCTGTAAAATCGGCTCCATTTTCATTTGCAAAATATTCTCTTATCGCACCAACAGTAAGCAGTTTTCCATACGGCACAAGACGCATAACCTTATCATAATCAATCGGCGGCGCAAAATACATTTTGTTTCCGCCATACTTCTCTATGCTTTTTTCATCTGTGATCGTCTGAAATTTGGGCATATCCTTACTATCATGCAGCATCGCATTAAAATCTTTTTTATCTTCATTTGCCATTGTAAGCACCTCCTGTACACAAGTATAAGTCAATGAAAAAACCTATGCAATGAGACGGTTTTAAAATTTCCGTTTTTAAATTTAATACTCAGTTCTCCAGCTCTGCATCTTAGCTGATAGCAATTTAATCCCTGTTACCTTTTTCTAAATAATATAATTTAAGACTACCAAATATAAGGTATTAACCTGTATTTAACTTTCTTTTTATAATCTGCATATCCGTCAAGTTCGGTTTCAAGTACCTGTTCTTCGTTTTTTATTCTTTTTGCGATAATCAGAGGATAAAAGAGAAACACAACGAAAGAGAGTATTGATCCAAGCATCAATGGCATTGTAAGGAAAAGAATAATTGTTACACTATACATTGGATGTCTGACAATACCGTAAAGTCCTGTATCAATTACCTTTTGATTTTCCTGCACCTCAATCGTTCTGGAGAGATATGTATTTTCCCGTAAGACTTCTGCATAAAGCAAATACGCAATCAAAAATATAGCAGCCGCTATGTAAGGCACTGTTTTAGGAAGCGACAGCCAGCCAAAACGAAAATCAAGCCCTGCCAATACAAAGCCAACAACAAACATCAAGCCGCTAAGTTTTATTACAAGACTTTGCTCGCTTTGCTGTTCCTTAGCGTTAAGACGCTTACTTAATAATTGGGGGTTTTTGAACATCATCACAATACCGGCGACAAACATAGGAACAAACAAAACTCCCATAAGCAACCAACCGTTGGGATATTGCACTGTTCCCGCAGGCAGAAACAGAAGTAGCCCTACAAGAATAATTCCAAGCACAAATTTTATGATTGCATTGCAAAATAATTTTATTGTCATTGTACCGCCCTCCTTTGTCGGCTACTATTATTGTTTTTTCATCTGCCGCAAAAATAAAAGCACAGCCCCTGCAACAGCCACAATGGTATAACCGAGCACCCACCAAAGGTGCGGCAGGATACCCGAATAATCCGCACTAAAGACAGCCCGTTCCAATTCAACAGCATGGATGAAAGGCAAAGCATTTGCGATTTTCTTAAATACGCCGCCTACAAGGTCTACATCAAACCAAATCCCCGACATCCAAGCGGACAAATTGGTAAGTAACGCTCCACAGATACCGCCGACCTGCTTTGAATTAAAAATGCTTCCGCAGATAAGCCCCAAAGCAATATAAAACAATGCTACGGGAATGAGAAACAGCAAGGCATATAAAACAGTGATTGTCAGCTTCAAGCCGAGCAGAGCCGCCGCTATGTAGCAAATAACCCCCTGTGCTACTGCAATCGGTAAAATTGGCAGGGTATAGCCGAAAATAAAATCCGAAGCGGTAAGCGGAGTAGTATAAAGCCTTTGCAGCAATGCACTTTCTCTATCCTTTGAAATAAGGACAGCGGCAAACAAAGTCATAAAGGATAATCCAAATACCGTTATGCCGGGGGTTAGATTGTCAAGCTCAAACATCGGCACAGGAATATTTGCCTGTATTGCAGTAAGCAAACCGATAAGGACAAGAGGAAAGCCTAAGCCAAAAAACAGGTTAAGCGGGTCACGCAGTATTTCTTTTGCCGTTCTACCCGAAAATGCAAGCAATCTCATAATTTTTTACTCCCTTTTACAATAGCAACAAAAGCGTCCTCGAATTTTTCCGTTCCCGCCTTTGCTTTCAATGCCTCCGCTGTTCCGAGCGCAAGCAGCTTGCCGTCCTTCATAATACCGATACGGTCTGCAAGAGCTTCCGCTTCCTCCATATAGTGCGTGGTCAAGATAATGGTTATTTTCCCTTTAAGTGTACGAATGGTATCCCATAAGTCGCTTCGTGCCAGAACATCAAGCCCTAATGTCGGTTCGTCAAGAAAAAGTATCTGCGGCTCGCTGATAAGAGCCATTGCAATGCTTAACCTGCGTTGCCAACCGCCCGATAATTTACCTGCCCTTTTGCTCAAAATAGCGGTTAAATCAAATTGTTCGGAAAGCTCCTTGGTTTTAGCATGCATCTTCTCTTTTGTAAAACCGTGAACACCGCACATCAGCTCAAGGTTTTCCCTTACACTTAAATTTGGGGCAACGGCTGTCTCCTGCGGAGATACGCCTATGATACTTTTCACCGCAGCCACATCAGTAACAATACTGTTGCCGTTCACAAAGGCGTTGCCGCTGTCGGGCTTTGTCAAGCAAGTAAGCATTTTAATTGTGGTCGTTTTTCCTGCCCCATTTACGCCAAGCAGAGCAAATAATTCGCCTTGCCGGGCCGTCAAATCAAGGCCGTCTACGGCGGTTACATCCTTATATTTTTTTGTAAGCTGAACAGTTTTAATTGCCTGCATTGTCTTTTCCCTCCGTATAGCGGTATTTAAGTCCCATATAAGCATCGGTAAGCACTCTGCTGATAAATTCATCGTCCCAATCAAGATAGGAAGTGGCTATCATCGTAGCAATACCGTGAACATAGAGCCACATTTCCAGATGAAACAAATATGCTTCATCTTCACTAATCCCTAAATTTTGCTGTATTAACTGCATAAGGGGTCTGATTTCTTCTTTGTTTTCTTCTATTTTTTCACGGCTTCGGTCACGCATAAAAAGCAGCTTGAAAAGCTCCCTTTCTTCTTTGGCAAAGCGGATATATGCCATGCCGCTTGCCTTATAGGGGGGATATTTTCCCTTAGCCATATCTTCACGCAAATAATTCTGATACAGCAGGTCAGAAGCTATAAAAACCTCCTGCCCGACTTCCTCCATATTTTTGAACAGTCCGAAAATCGGTTTGACAGAGCATCCAAGCTCCGCAGCCAACGCTCTTGCGGTCAATCCAGATATTCCATTCTTCCGTGTTACATTCAAAGCGGCATTAGTTATTTCATCTCTTGTAAACTTAAATTTCGGGGGCATTTGTTCATCTCCTTAAGGCAACATTTATTACGCAACATCTGTTTCTTATTATACAGAAATAGCTACTTTTTGTCAAGCAGCTATAACAGTGAAACGGAATATGTAACGCTTTTGGGTGTCAAAACGCCCTGTTTAAGCGTTTAAGAGAATTGAATAGGGGCTAAGAATTAATATCTTTCGCCCCTTTCACAACACCGTGCGTAGGGTTCCCTACACGGCGTTTC